>JAYEFV010000214.1:0-13548 GCA_034658755.1 Thermodesulfobacteriota bacterium
TAGTGCCGGAATCGGTTTCAAGTATTACTTCTAAGCCCTTTAAAACTTTAAAACAACAAATATATAATATGCAAGGTCAGAAATGGCCCTGCTTTTTTTATAAGAATTGCTTGCAGGTATCTGCTATTTATATTGAATTTTAAAATAGGTTCAGGGGTTGTGATATCGAATTATTAAAATATTGACAAAAGCGTACCTAAAGATCGAAAAACCCAGTTTCCATCTTTCTGCGACCGGATTTTTATTTGGCATGTTTTATTGCTTTTTACCCTGATTTTTATCGTCCTTGTGGGGTATAGTGTGGGGTATGATAATTTAGGTCAAATAAAAAGAACTTAAAAAATTACTCTAACCATCTTAAACTATTTATAAAATTATTATATTTTTTTTAGCTCATAACTTCGGCTTCCAAGTCCGAGGCTTTGGGCATAATCGAGCTGAATGGTCCAGTCCACGTTAGGATAAATACCCCTGAACTTATCCTTACCTTTTTCCATGTTCGTTGTAAGGCATGATTCCGGAAGCGCCTGTTCCTGGTTCACAAGATCTACGGATGCCTGGTCAATGGCAACCGGGTCGGTGGATGCAACGATGCCGATGTTCCTTACGATAGGGGCATCGTTATGACCGTAACAATCACATGCCGGGGATATATCGGTAATGAAATTTGCAAACAATGTTTTACCTGCTTTATTTTTTAAAACACCCATGGTGTATTCCACCATATTTTCCAAAAAAACAGGTATGGCTTGATTCCACTCGATCTGTATTGCATCGTTGGGACAAATAATAATACATTCCCCGCAGCCGATACATTTTTTTGAGTCCAGCACAGCCTTTTCTTTTTTCAATGAAAGGGCGTTTTGTGAACAGTGATCCGTACAGTCTCCGCATCCCACACATTTTTCCTTTATCACTTTGGGCGCCACGGTTGAATGCTGCGCCAGTTTCCCCCGGCGGGAAGCGCATCCCATTCCCACATTTTTTATCGTTCCGCCAAAACCCGAGAGTTCATGTCCTTTGAAATGGGCGACAGATATCAGTGCATCGGCTTCCATAATATCCGATCCGATGTACACTTTTTTAAAATTTTTCTGATTGATGGTTACCGGTGTTTCGCTTTTACCTCTTAATCCATCGGCAATGATAATAGGCGCATCCACAACAGCATACGCAAAACCGTTTTGAATTGCGGTTAACAGATGATGGGGGGAGTCGCTTCGTGTCCCGGCATAGAGCGTATTGGCATCGGTCAGAAACGGAACCGCCCCGATATTTTTGATCGATTCCACAATCTTCCGTATAAATACAGGCCGGATAAACGCGGTATTCCCCTGTTCTCCAAAATGGAGTTTGACCGCAACAAGATCCCTTTGTTTGATTGTTTCGGAAATGCCGGCGGTATCCAAAAGCCTTGCAAGTTTTGTAACAAGGTTTTCCTTGGCTGTGGCCCTTAAATCGATAAAATAGACGTTGCTTTTCATGGCATCCTCCCGTTAAAATTGTCTTGATAAAAAATTACCTATTGCCTTTACCAAAGTCAAGGTGTTTGGAAGGGAAAAATAAATGGATTTGAATTCAAAGCTAGCAGTTTTAGATCAGATTTACAGAATTTATGACGAGTTTGTCGCCAAGCTGGACATCGCCTGCAAGAAATATTGTGCCGGTTGCTGCACCCGTAATGTCACCATGACGACCCTTGAAGGGTATCTTATCGCAACCCATATGATTTCATATGGAAAATCAGGTTTGTTTGAAAATATTGAGAGGTCAATACCCAAAAGACGCTTTCAACCCCAAACCACCACAAACAGACTTGCGGATCTTTGCATGAAAGGGGAAGATCCTCCGGTAGAGGAAAACGAAAGTTTGAACGGGAGCTGCCCGCTTATGAAAGACAATCTGTGTCCGATTTATCAGGTAAGGCCCTTCGGGTGTCGGTGCTTTGTTTCAAAAAAAGATTGCCGGAAACAAGGATATGCCGAAGTTGATCCATTTATTATAACTGTTAACAATCTGTTTTTGCAATTTATTGAGCATGTCGATTCTCAGGGTTTCTCGGGAAATCTAATCGATGTTCTAAAATGCATGGCATCAAAAATGAATCGCCACAACTACAAAAGGAACACCCTGGATAATCCGGATACCGGTCTGATCCCTAATCTAAAGATCACAGTTTTGATGATACCGCCGGAACACCGCGTTAAAATAAAACCCATACTCAAGGATCTTCAAAGCATAAGGTGAGACCTTTGAAAAAATGAAGCTCCCCGCAGCAAGCTGCGGGGTATCAAAGCGGAATTGCGCCGTAGCCATTCCAACGTTGAAATGATATAGCAGAATTAACCAACCTTCGCTCTGATGAGCTTCGGCGCGGTTCACCTTGCCTTTCATCCCTGCAGTCCCGCCGGGCGGGATCTCCACTCCGCTACGACAAGCTGCAGGGAATTCCGGCGAAGGCGAATAAATGGGGCGGTTAAACGCTAGCCACCCCAAAAGTTACGTGTTTTTACTAGCAGATGATCGTTTAATGAATCGTGACCTGTTTGGGTTTGCTTTCCTCGGCTTTGGGAATATCTATTTTCAGAACACCGTCTTTATAATCCGCCTTGATTTTTTCAGGGTCAATTTCCACAGGCAGGGTAAAGCATCTTTCAAATTTCCCATAACATCTTTCTTGCCGATAATATTTATCCTCTTTTACTTCATTATCGGTTGAACGCTCACCTTTCAATGTAAGAACTCTGCCTTTGACATCGACAGTCATATCTTTTTTGTCAACACCCGGAAGTTCTGCCGTAATGACAATATTCTCCTCATTTTCGTAAATATCCACTACCGGATTCCAGCCCCGGACGGACAGTGCTTCATCACTCCTGACAGTCGGAGAAATAAAGTTGTCAAACATACGGTTGATACTATTGTGCAAACCGAACAACTCTCTTCGAGGATTCCATCTCATCAGTTCCATAATAACACCTCCTGATTTGGTTTTTTCAAAGGTTAAAAAAACCTTTTTTATTTTACTCTTGAACTAAACAATAATGTTAAAATTGGTGTTGTCAATATAATATATTAAAAAAATGTTGCATTATTAAATATGTTAATATAAGTTTAGTAATGAATAATAAAGTCGTTGCCGAGGTGAGAATGATGGAAAAAGATGAAAAACAGAAACGTGAAAAAGGTATCTCCCTGCCCCGGACTTCCACTGCAGATCTGAGAGGCAGGCAATCTGTTCGAGCGACCTTTAAATTAACGGAAGGATGCATCGACGCCATAAGTATTGTGGCAGTCCATTTGGGCATAAAACAAAAGTCCATTTTTGATCACTTAGTAGAAGATGCGGGGTTGTTAAGGTCGATTGCTCGTGAAATTCAACATATTGAATTAACCAAGCAAAACCGAATCCAAAAAACGTTCGTTATCAGTAAAAAATCGCTGGTATCACTCGATAATGTCTCGAAAAAGTTTAATGCTCCAAGAAATATCCTGGTTGAATATTCTGTTCGGAGGCTTTTACCGATTATCGCAAAGGAACGAAAAAAGCATTACAAACGAAAGGAGATCCTTGGTGAAATTGCGAGTCATTTTAAAGAAGGGGAAAACTTGTTACAGAAAATAGGAAATCTATTGGGATTTGAAGATCCCATTTATCACAGATTGGAATCGGTGATGAATATTTATGAAACTGCCTATAATAATATTGAATCTTTTATCGAAAAAACTAAGATAATTGAAGATTTCCAGCCGGATATCTAACCCCTGACAAGCCCGCCCTCCTGCCAAGCGGAGCAAGGCGGACGGGCCGGCCTCCGGCTCGGAGAGAACAAAAAAATATTTGCCACCAAGGCACAAAGACACCAAGCAAAAACTTAAAAATGTGGCTCATGCGAAGCAGTTAATATCCAATGTCGAATTCTCAATGTCCAATTTTCAAGTATTTATCAGTTGGATATTGGACATTTCAATATCGACAAGATTTTGTCGATGTTGTTTGATAAGCGCCTAAGGAATAGTATCCACAGATGCAAACTCCGGTTCATGAAGGGGCAGCAATATATCCGCCATATTTTTTACCTTCAGCATAATGTCATACGCCTCATACGCATTTACAAGTGTCCCGGGAGGAATTACCTCCATTTCCATAGCTTTTATTTGAACCGGCGGATAAAAATTTTCTTTAATTACACAAAATCCGGTTATGGCGGCCTGACCGGCAGGTGTATCAATTAATACGGTCAACCCACCTTCAGTATGAACCGGTGTATGAACAACCCGAATCCCTGGTAGAATTTCCCTGTCACCGGTAATCATTCGTATCTGCCCGTTTTCCTCCACATCCTCTATGTAATCCTCAAGATAGCGATAATCGAGCGGGTGAGGGTTGTGGATTCTTTCTATTTCTTTTTCGTGAACATAAATTTCAGCATTTTCACATTTGTAATCGTTTTCACAGTGGTCGTTATGCAGATGGGTGTGGATGACAATGTCGATGTCCGCCGGTGATAGATCCCATCGGGATAGCCCTTGCTCGAACGTATAAATCTTTCCACCGATGGACGCCTCCCTGTCCGGGGATTGGATCGGGCTCATTTCACCTGTATCCACAATGACTTTCCGGTCTCCGCCTTCTAAATACCAGCAGTAAATAGGGATGGTATATTCCTGGCCGTTGCCGTACTGATACGTCATCATGCTTTTGTCAAAAATTTTGGTTCCCACAACAATGGGATGGATTTTGAACATGATCAAACTCTCCTCTGGCTCTAAGGACTCACTAAAAAGAACTCAGCAGTCGGGGTGTTTTTCTTATAAAGCTTTGCAAATAGCGTAATGAATGATCAGCAGCGAAATCATACACTGTTTGAATACATTAGGGATAGTTAAGAAAGAACAGCGGTATTTTGTGTTCGTAATTAAAATGCGTTAAGTGGGTAGCCATATACCCTATTTATTTAGAGCCATATTTTCTGTTCTTTCTTTACGAACCCTTATTTATGAGTTTGTATGATGTAGTCGCTGATTATTCATGGAGCTATTGAATCGAAAAAACTCCCCGATCCCTCAAATAACTTGATAGTATAGGAATTTCCTTTTTTAGAGCGGCGAAGCCGCGTTATATAGAATCGCGAAGCGATTGTATAACTTGACATCATCAGGTTATAATCACTTTTCCCGCGCCGCCTTCAATGTATTTGCCGGGGTAAAGATCTTTGATTTCCTGAATAAACCGGGTGCAATGAGTCGGGCAGATATTTTCCAGATTATCAATCAGATTAAAATCATTGAATCCATGAAGCCCGCCAATGAGCGTTGTAACTTTACCAATTTCTGATGCGACGTGCAAAATTTCCCGGACGCCCGGATGAGAACATCCGGCAATCACCGTTACACCGGTATGTTCCCTTATTATCAGGGAATGCTCGATATTCTTTAATTCACCTGTGGAATATATGTTATCATACAGTTTACGTTTTTCAGCAACACGTATTACAGTTACGTTATCATCTGGTAATGCAAAGGAACAGGGGATATAAACCTTCACCGGATTTAAGTTGAGAAACCAGGAAAGCCCGCCGGTATGGTCCCAGTGGGAATGAGAAATAAAAACTTCGTCAATCTGCATAGGATCAATTTTCAATTGTTTCATATTATAATTGAGAATATCCGCTTTAGCGCCGGTATCAAAGAGTATATTTTTTCCAAAAACTTCTACCAAACATGAAAATCCCCAGTCAGATTTTAAATTTTTATCCCACGCCGTGTTGTCATATATTATGGTTATCTTCATTTCAGACCTCGATATTTCGTTAAAAATTTCGCCATCGTCAGAACTGTCCAATTTGCATGGAATGGGTCTGAACTTTTAGCATATTTATTTAGTCCTAAAAAAGCCGGGCCCTCTGGACCCGGCTTTTTTATGTTACCGCCTATTACCACGGCCTTTCCCGGAACCACGGCCTTGTCCGAAACCTCTGCCTGAACTCCGGCCGGAGCCTCTGTCCTGCCCCGATCCTCTGCCTACATTCCGTCCTCCCTGCGCATTATCGCTAAAAGTCCCTCCGGCAGGGTTGCAGACCCCTTGACCTCGTCCGGTCATTCGGCCTTTACCCATTGGACCTGTTCCATCTCTTTTTGGCATAAAACTCACCTCCTTTGTCTTACTACAAACTATTTAAAATTTCCTGCCGCCTCTTCTGCGGTGTTTTCTGTGTTTTCCGCGCATTTCATAGGCGCCCCCCTCAATTATGAGAGCCTTTCCCGTTACCAGCGCTTCTGAAATAATTCCACGGGCTTCGGATAAAATTCTACCGTATGTCTGGCGAGATACCTCCATTATTTTTGCGGCGGTCTCCTGGTCAAGATGTTCGAAATCGCTCAATCTTATCGCCTCAAGTCCTTCCACTGGTAGAATAACTTCACCGGTTTGAAACATTCCCCGCGGCACAAAAGCGGTGATCGTCGGATATCTTGATACAAATCTCGGCTTTTTAATTCTTGGCATAATAAAATTACCTTTATGAAATGAGCATTTGATTAAAATATAATTAGCACAACACCATGTGTCAAGCATTTATTTGGTCATATGACCATTATATTATAGTGGCGGTTCCGGAAAAAATAAAAATCATATTTTATAAAAAAACAGCTTGACCATCCGGATAATAGGACTTAGTTTGTTCTTTTTGAGATTATACTCATAACTGATGGTCTCGTAAAAAGTCAAGAAAACGACAACCCAAGCACTGAGACGACAGCAATTCTATGAAAACAACTTATGACTGTATACCCTGTTTTATCCGTCAGGCCCTTGACGCAGCAAGGTTAACGACATCTGATGAAAATATTCATGAGCAGGTGCTTCGCGGTGTTCTTGCTGCAGCAAGCAAAATGAACATGGATCAATCACCTCCGGTGATGGGTCAGTATATCCACAAATTAATCAGAGAACTTTCCGGAATCGATGATCCCTATAAAAAAATAAAAGACAGGTTCAACAGTTTTGCTCTCGAACTTTATCCTGACCTGAAACAACGTATCCGAAGTTCTTCCAATCCCATGGATACAGCCATTCGAATGGCCATCGCCGGAAATATTATCGATTTCGGTGTAAACGCAGAAATAGACCGGTCTATTATCGTTGATAATATAGAACAGGCAATGTCTGTGC
The DNA here is from genome assembly GCA_034658755.1 of Thermodesulfobacteriota bacterium. GTDB lineage: Bacteria > Desulfobacterota > Desulfobacteria > Desulfobacterales > UBA11574 > S5133MH16. Next base: position 7,175 of record JAYEFV010000214.1, read on the forward strand.
AATTGTTCGGGAATATAGATATATTGTGTGATTCAATAGATTCAGCGAAAAATATCCTTTATTTGGGGGACAATTGCGGAGAGATTGTTTTTGATCGTTTACTGATAGAACAATTGCCTGTGGACAAGGTAACATTTGTCGTAAGGGGCGGTCCTATCATAAATGATGCGACAATGGCAGATGCAAGGGAAACAGGTATGACCGAACTTGTCAATGTCATCGATAATGGTTCGAACATACCCGGAACGGTTTTAGAAAAATGCTCAAAAGAATTCAGGGAATGCTTTGCACATGCTGATCTGATTATTGCCAAGGGACAGGGTAATTACGAAACGTTGAGCAGTTGTGAAAAGAATATTTTTTTTCTGTTAAAAGCAAAATGCCCGGTGATATCCGGTCATATGGGTTGCGAACAGGGAAGTTTTATTGTTAAAAGGAGTTTTTGAACCAAATGAGTGAATCAAAAGAAACCATTAGGGTTAATGTCAATGTTGAAATGACCGCCGCTTCTCTTCAAGCAATTGTGGAGAATGCCAAGAAGGTTGAAGGCTGTGATGAAAAAGGTGTTTATCGTATAGATACTGCTGACAAGGTGAGTGAAATGATTTCAAATTTCATTCTGGAAAATGATTTTGAAAGTTATGCGAAAAATATCGAAAATTATCCACGCGGGTCATAACGCATAGGATTTTGCTGCGCAATTGGAATAATAAAATATTAACCGGCAACGGAGAAAAGTCATGCCCCTTTTTGATTTTTTGTGTATGGACTGCGGAGAAACCAGTGAACTTCTCATTGCAGGTTCGGATGAGAGGCCCAGATGCAAAACCTGCGGCGGCCATAATCTGAAAAAACTGCTTTCCGCTCACTCTTCCCTATCCGGGCCGAATAAAAACCGAATGCCCGGTCCCGGAGATACCGCTTGCTGTGGTTTGTCTCCCGGCCAGGCCGACTGCGCAGGACCGGGAAGCTGCTGCGGAAAGCGACCCGTATAAGTTGGGCTCTTAATTGTGCATTTTGTGGCAAAAAAAGTTTGATTACACCACGAAGTACACGAAGAGCACGAAGGTTATATATTTTATTCTTCTTTTCCTTCGTGATCTTCGTGGTAAAAATGAAACCGATCTTTTTTGGTTCCGGCTTGTCCGGGTTAGGTCATATGAAAACAATTACAGAATTAATATATGAAAGGAAACTCAATTATGAAAGTAGCCATTAGTTCGTCCGGTAAGGATCTTAATTCACAGGTCGACCCACGGTTTGGTCGATGTGCTTATTTTTTAATCGTCGATACAGACGATATGGGTTTTGAGGTATTTGATAATGAAAGCAGTGCCTTAGGGGGTGGAGCCGGAATTCAGTCGGCTCAATTTATTGCTTCCAAAGGGGCCAAAGCTGTAATAACCGGTAATTGCGGGCCCAATGCTGTGGGTACCCTTTATGCGGCCGGAATCCAAATGTTTCTCGGAAACACGGGAACCGTTAAGGAAGCTCTGGATAAGTTCAAAAACGGAAATCTGACACCCGCGAAAAAAGAGAATGTGCCGGATCACAACGGCTTAGCCGGTGGCACGGGTGGCAATCGCATTATGGGAATGGGCGGCGGAAGAGGTATGGGCGGCGGCGGTAGGGGCCGTGGTGGAAGAGGTATGGGCGGCGGTCGCGGCATGGGAATGGGCGGCGGCGGTATGTGTCGTGGCAAGAACATGTCATAAGGAATTAAAAGGAGGATAAAATGAAAAAAGTTGCTATCGTAGGATGTGGCGCCTACATGGACAGTGGTTACGGTTGTGCCGGAGAATGGCGTTGTCTTAAAGCTGCAGCGCTCGGAGAAGGTAGTTTTGATGAGCCTTGCCAGGTTATAGGCTTTGTTAAATGTGAATGCCCGGGCCGATCCCTAATCTCCAACATGGGGGTGGCCATGAAAATGTCGGAAATGAAACCGGACAAGATATACCTGAGTTCTTGTTTTGCGAATGCAAAACCTGCTTGCCCTTATAACGATGCCGAGGAAATAGCTAAAATGCTGGAGAACGAGACCGGTATCGAGGTGGTTTTGGGCACACATGATTATCATTAGCCCGATGTGGGTTATCTTTGTTAAGCAATTTTTAAGTTAGTCGGCTGTGCTGCCGCCGCTGTGCAAACATTGACGCCCGGTGTTTATATTGCTATGAACGGACGCATCTTTGACTCGGATAGGGTCAGAAAAAATCCTGATAAGAATTGGTTTGAAGTCGTGGAAGAGTGACCATGCCCAATAATTTAAATGCCAGCATCAGGAAAGTAGAAAAGGCACTCAAGGCTCACGGTCTTGAATGTCAGGTGTTGAATATGAAGGAAACCACCCGCAGTGCTCAAGACGCGGCCAACTCTTTGGGATGCCGGGTAGAACAGATTGTTAAATCTCTTGTTTTTATGACCAAAAAGACTAAGAAACCGATTCTGGTTATTGCCAGCGGCGCAAATCGGGTCAATACAAAAAAAATCCGAAATCTCCTTTCCGAACCCATAAAGATGGCGGATCCCAATTTTGTCCGTGCAAAAACCGGTTTTGACGTCGGTGGTGTTCCTCCTCTGGGTCATTCCAACCACCTGGCAACATTTATCGATGAAGATCTTCTCAAATACCCGGAAATCTGGGCGGCTGCCGGAACCTCCAATACAATGTTCAAGCTTTCGCCGGATGATCTTCAAAAAATAACAGAAGGACAGGTTATTTCTGTCACGTGAGGTTTAAGATAGAACGGCTGTTCACTTCCATCTGCGGGTACTCAGGCTTACGAAAATGGGGAGGTATTTTTTGGCGAGCCCTAAAATTCCTTGTATACTCTTGCCAGAGGGTGACCCGGAGCTTTTATGGATAGATCCAAAAAATATCCGTACGGAGTCTGAACAACCGAGTAACCTGCGTTCTCCAGACGCATTTGCGCCCGGCCCAACAGGTCCTGCGCTTTGTCAGGGTCGGCCTTTTCTTCTCCCAGGTGGGTAAAGGAATGGAGAACAATCCTGGTAATATTCCATTTTCTGGCCAACCACTTGGCATTTTTGATCAGTTTGGTCTCTGCCGAACTTCCATCTTCAACGTCACCGGGCTCGATATGAACAAAGGCCACCACGGCATTGTGGTTTTCAGCCGGTTCGGCTTCCGGGACATCATCAAGGGTTTTTATGGCAGGCACCCAATCAAAACCATTACAATACCAGAATAATACACGCATGGCTTTTTAATTCCATAGGTACTTAATTGTGATTTTTTTGTTTTTTGTGCCAAAACTTTTTATTTTTGCCACCAAGTCACAAAGGCACTAAGAAAAAAATAAAAAATATTCTTTGTGTTTTAGTGCCTTTGTGGCAATTAATTTTTGATTGAGCCCTCAGCCCATAAACACAGACAGTACGTTTCTTCTTGCATTGGCATGCTGTACGGTTATCTGAATCAGGTCCTCGGGCTTCAAATCTATGCCTCTGGATAAGGGCAGATCGCATTCTATCATGTATTCGGATATGAGTACCTGGTAGTTGTTTTTTCTTTTGTAAAGCACAACAGCCTCTTCTTTTTGACCGATTCTTTTTTCAAGATATTTCAACAACCAGTACCTGTGGCGGTTGAATTGAAGCTTTGATACACAGCTCATCGGCTGTTCAAGCACCTGTATTATATTATCTATTTCTTTTATGGTATAAGGTTCTTCCAAGCCGAGGACCGCCCGTATCTGCCGCTGAGTGGCCAGATCAAAGTATTTCCTGATGGGTGACGTTGCAGTGACATAGGCATCTAGGCCCAATCCTGAATGATGTTCAGGCTCCGGATTCAGCGCAAAACGGCTTAACAGCCTTCGCTGCATACAGTTCTGGAACAAAGATCCTTCAGTTCCCCTATAGAGTCGCTTACGAGGTGCTGTTTGAGATCTGTATATTGCCGGAGCGTTATGCTTCGCCAGGAATTTGGCCATAAGCCAGTTTGCCATGATCATTATTTCCGAAACCAGCATCCTTCCGGGACTTTCCCTGTTTATCCGGTTCACGGTAACTTCATTATTCTCATCGACCCATATGTTAATATCCGGCAAAGTGATCTGAACGGCTCCTGCAGCCATCCTGTTCTCACGGAATTGTTCTGCGATATCACGGAGTATGCTAATTCCCTTGCTGTCTCGAGCAATTATATTGACATCGTAATAAGTGAGCTGATGCTCTACCCTGATCAGGCTCGGGATTATTTCATAGTCGATGATTTCGCAAGATCTGCTTACATTCACCATAATGCTGATGGCGGGGCGTAATTCTCCGGCTTTCAGGCTGCAAAGATTTTCTGCAAGACAGGCCGGAAGCATCGGTATTTTCTGATCGGGCATATAAATTGAGCTTCCGCGGGCCAGAGCCTCTTGATCAATAATATCTCCTTTTTCAATAAAATGTCCGACATCAATAATATGGATTCCCAGAGTATAATGATCACCATGATCTTCTATACTGATGGCATCATCGAAATCCAACGTTGCCTGGCCGTCTATGGTCATCAATGAAAGCATGGTTAGGTCTTTGCGCATGCTATAATCCGAAAATTCCTGCTGTAAACCGGCCAGCTCCGTTGCTCTTTCCATGACATTGTCGGGGAAAGAAGTTGATATATTATATCTGTAAAGATCCGTATTTTCGTTTTTATCAAAAACACCCAGCTTAACCAAAACCTGAAATATTCCTTCATCAGCATTGATGCCTGCCTTTACAAGCATTGTTTTGGCATGGTTATAATGTTTGCTTTCCTTTTCGAAAAGATAAAATGATTTCAGAATGTTTATAATTTGGGTTTTATTTTCGGGAGGGGAGGGGTGATTATCATTCAGGACGTTTTTAAGCCATTCTCCGCCCTCTTTGATGATGCGATTTCTGCGTGCTGTTTCTCTTTCCTGAATGATTTTTTGTTCAACCTGATCTACCGTATGGGGAAAAAAGCGATCATGGTTAAATTTAAAATAAAGCCTGTTTGTAAAAAATGCCCTGACAACGGCAGACTCGTGATCGTAACTAGGACTTTCCGGGAAACAGAATCCGGTCATTGTGTCAAGGTCGATCCATTCTTGTTCCGTGTTTAGAACTTCCCATAATTCTTTGATATTTATGTGGCTTATTAATGCGTTACGCCGGCCTGCTATTTCCTTTAAGGTACTGACCAGGGTATTTCTTCCCATGGAGGGATCCAGGCGCATTTCGCACTTATGTGACAGACGACTTGCCGAAAGGTTGACTTCCCGGTTGGTTTCGGTCAGAAGTCTCAGTCTCTGATTCTTGACTTCAAGAACAATCGCACAAATAATTTTCTTGCTGTCGATATATTCAACCACGTTTCCTGATTCCATAGCTGGGCACCATAACAATCACTGTCGTGAAAGTCAATGTAAGGTGAAGCGCCAAAACCCACCGCCTAATTTTTATTCACGTCGGTTTCTATTTTTTATGTCTGATCCGTGTAACTAAAAAAAGAATTTGACTTTATTCTATGTTCTGGTTATCAAAAATATTTTCCATAAAAATTTTGTAATGGGCATATATTTTTATGATTACACTCGATTTTAAAAAGATGGGCGGATTGATACCTGCCATTGTTCAGGATTATAAAACCGGTGAGGTCTTAATGCTTGCGTTTATGGATCAAGACGCATGGGAAGCAACCCTTGACACCGGCAACGCCACTTATTACAGCCGCACCAGACAAACGCTCTGGATAAAAGGAAAAACGTCCGGAAATATGCAGCTTGTAAAAGAAATCATGATCGATTGTGATGATGATACGGTATTGCTCAAAGTCGAACAGGTGGGAGGCGCGGCCTGTCACATGGGCTATAGAAGCTGTTTTTTTAAAAAGGTCGAAGATGGAGCAATCCGGATTATTGGAGAACCGGTATTTAATCCTGAGGAGGTATATAAAAAATGACAACGCCTTTAAAACTGGGGATTCCCAAGGGAAGCCTGCAAAACGCGACCATAGACCTGTTCAAACGTTCCGGATGGAAAATTAATGTCAACGGAAGAAGCTATTTCCCCGAAATAAATGATGATACCATCGAATGTACCCTGTGCAGGGCTCAGGAAATGTCCCGGCATGTTGAAAACGGCACCCTCGATGCCGGACTTACGGGCAAGGACTGGACCGCTGAAAACAAATCGGATGTCCACGTGATCACCGATCTTGTCTACTCCAAAACAAGTGCCAGGCCTGCACGATGGGTGCTGGCGGTTGCCCCGGATTCTTCCATTAAAAAACTAGAAGATCTTGAGGGAAAAAAAATATCGACCGAACTGGTTGAATATACCAAAAACTATTTTGCTGAACGTAACATTAATGTCACCGTTGAATTTTCCTGGGGAGC
>JAYEFV010000215.1:0-3526 GCA_034658755.1 Thermodesulfobacteriota bacterium
TGAGAAATAAAAGGAATCATATAACTGTTTTTAAGCTTTGGAAAAATGATATGGAGTGAATAAAAATATGGATGGATCTATATTGCCGAAGGAAATGGTGAAGAATTAAATCTGTAACTACAAATTATATTTTATGAAGTCCATGCAAACAGGGGATATGATAGAAAATGGAATAAAAAGAATTAGAAGTAGTTTTAAAAAAAACTTTTTAGGAATGAAATGGAATTACAGGGGAATTAAACACATAACATAACTAAACTGACAACATAACTTGCCAATATTTGGGCCATAAGACTGTTTAGCAGGCATTGTGATATCTGTAAAGATTTTAGGCTAAAAATGTCAGCCACAACAGATGATTAGAAACTTTATATGGGCAGTAGACCGTTCATGTATAGAAGGAAAGATGCATAAAGCAAAAACGCTATAACTGCGCCCCACACGTCTTTTATTTTGAATCCGATAAAAATCACAACTACTAAAAGCAGCAAAACAAGAGCTACTCGTAAGATGAACTCAAAGGAGAAATCAGGTTCTACGCCCATTCCTATCATCGTTCCCAATATAGTACCGAATCCCACAGTTTCGACTATTCCAAAGCTTATAATCTTCAGCATTTTTTTACCTTCTTCAAAGAAATTGTACCAATTCTGTGATGAATCAGCAACCTTTAATCCGATCCGATCTTTAATTGATGCTTTCGCACTCCTTCAATTGCCGAAAATTGAAAATTTTTAACGAAAATCAAATCTGTGATTTACTTGCCAGAACAAAAACATGAAATCAATTCTTGTTCATTACATATAAAAAAAAATGAAATAGGCAAAACCTCCAAAAAAGATTTTGCTCCTATTCAAAAGTGATATCACACGATTTTTTTTGGACATGATACGTGCTTTTTTACCAGTAATATGTACTTTCCTCGATTAGATGAAAACGCATTTTTTAGATTAGAGATATATTCCCTCACTTTAATCCTACCTTTTTCATGACTTCGATTGTACGTTCCAAAGTTTGAGAATAAACTTGGGATTTATCTTGTGGACTTCTGCTCCTCGATCTTTTCTTGCTCTTTTTGCGGGTTTGAGAATGCAGTTCCTGAAAGAGCGCTCTAAATTCTAAAGCCACCTTATGGCGTGAAGCCATAAGGACTAAGGGCACCGCTTTCTCATGCGATTCCCGAATCTTAACGGACGAAGACAACCAGCTATTCATGAGCGGGAGGCCTTCTGCGATCAAATCTTTAACGATCTTCTTGGGCAGTTTTGCCCGTGATTGAAATTGGTTTACCACGATACCTTCCACCTTCAGATTGGAATTGTGGTCATTCTGGATTTCACGAACACTATCCAGCAACCTGTATAGAGCATGGCGCGAAAAATCATCGCAGTCAAAGGGGACAAGGCAGGCATCCGAGGCAATTAAGGCCGATAGGGTATAAAAATTCAAGGCCGGGGGGGTGTCTATGTAAACCGCATCATAATCATTTAGGGAATTCAAGGCGTCCCTTAACTTATAAAGCTTGTACCGTGATTCCAGCCTATACATCAAATCATTGAGATCGGCATGGGCCGCCATGAGATCCAATCGGGCAAAGGGAGTTTGATGGATACAGGCTTTAGGGTCTGTGGGAAAGAAGGTGAAAGAGAGGCAATCTTTGAAGAAATCTACAAGAGTCGTCTCTAGTTCATTGGCCTTGGCACCGAGCAAATATTGAGTCGAATTGGCCTGTGGATCAGTGTCTACGACCAGGGTTCGATGACCTCCCTCAGCACTTAGGGCTGCAAGGTTACAAGTAATGGTTGATTTGCCGACGCCACCTTTTTGATTAAAAATCACTCGACGCATTTTAATATTTCTCCTTCATGTTACTGTAGACTTTGATGCCTTTTTGTTCGATTTATAGAATGATATCAAAGAAATATCGTAAAAAACCATATTTTTCCATTTAGGATGCGCCTCCTTAACGTACCTCTATGACGTAACTCCTTCCTTAGCATTTATCTTCAACAAAGTTGGAATTATTTTGACCTTCTATCCACATATCATCGACAAGAAACTTATTTTGATATACAGCTGGCGCAAGGGCTATCTCTTTTGCCCAACCCCCATCTTCTCTCCGAAATGGGCCTAAACTCTCCCATTTTCATCAGTAAGATTGCTCTGCTATAGCGAATCTTCGAGTTCTCAGGACAGAGTTTGATGGCCAGATTGAATCCAGAAAGAGCCTCCTCAAGCCTACCCATTTTCGTTAGCACGATTGCTCTACCAAAATAGGGGTTATGGACATTGGGAAGAAGTTTGATAGCCCGGCTAAAATCGGAAAAAGCCTCATCAAACCTACCTAACAAGGATAAAGCAGTTCCCCGATTATGATATGCTTTCACAAAAGAGTTGTCACTTCTCAAGGCCTCTTTAAATTTCTCAAGAGCCTCTTTGTATTTTCCAACACCTAACAGTGCCTTCCCCTCCTCATTCAATGTTTTTTTATCTTTCATTCCTTCCTATTTTCCTTATAAAAAGGAGTATAAGACAATGCATTTTGTATGTCAAATAAAAAATAACACAATATATGGTAGCAAAAAGCTATGTTATTATTGGGAGGCTTATAGAAGTGATTTATGGGCAGATGATGGATTTTAACTTAAAAATCAGGAAAAACAAAGACATCGCAGGATATAGCAAATGGGCTTGATAGCCTTTATAATTGAAAATACAGGATTGCTCAATCAACATATATGTTATCAGATTAATATCGTTGGAGATTTTTAAATCGCCAATTTTTGGCCTTCAATTTTTTCAGATAGAGGCTATATCCAATCTCAGGCTAATCTGTATGAACACAGCATATTTTTCCACCCTTCGAAAATTCGTCTATCTGGGGAATGACCGCTTTTTCAGATAACATTTCCGGTCAAAAATTCCTTTATGCTTTCCTTGATATTACCCTCAGGCAATTCATCTAAATATTTAAAACAATTCATACACAAACAGATAAAATCATCGGTCTCCTGGATTTCTCCAGAACGCATCTTTTCTCCGCATAAGTCACACGAACAGGTTGATCCATGAACATTTCCACCATAAACGGTATGACTTTTAACAAGATATTGGATGCCGATTCCATAACGGGAATTGTCATTTTTATCTATTTTCTTGCACCATCTCACTTTTGCCCGGTATGCCCTGTAAGCTTCAGGGCCAGATATATCAGCCCTGTAATTTATCATCTTGACGCAAATATCTGATTTCGGCTTTATTGAATGGTCTGACTCAAAATACATGCCGCCTGCACTGCTGTTATACATTTTGGCATGATAATAGTTTTCCGTATCATAATTTGCATACATGATAGGGCCTTCATAGGCATTACGAGAATATGCTCTTTTTGTAAATGCGGCCATTTTTCACACCTTCTTGTTTGAAATTACCTAAATCAGGCAAGTATCTAATTTACCGGAAATACAAGGCAGCAAGCACATACGCCTTTATGATTGTTTGTGCGGTTTCAGGTCGTTTTTATTAG
>JAYEFV010000216.1:0-3517 GCA_034658755.1 Thermodesulfobacteriota bacterium
AACTAATGGCCGAGTTATTCCAGAAAGATGTTCGCACCATCAATGAGCATATAAAAAACGCCTATGCAGAAGGCGAGCTGCGGCCAGACTCAACTATCCGGAAATTCCGGATAGTTCAAATAGAGGGGAAGCGTCAGGTGACCCGAGAAGTTGATTTTTTTAATCTGGATGTCATTATATCAGTAGGCTACCGGGTGAAATCCCATCGCGGCACCCAGTTTCGCATCTGGGCCACCGAGCGCCTTCGAGAATATATCATCAAGGGTTTCACTCTGGATGATGAACGGCTCACCTCAATGCTCCCTCTGCGGTGGAGCGTCATTTTGTGGAGGCAATCAAGGAGGTAAGGCGTTTGGAGAAGGAAGTAAAACCGCAAAAGACACAAAAGAAGAATTTCAAAACTTGAGCTCACAAATTGTGACCTCAAGTTGGGGCAGGCTCAGATATTTACCAATGGCCTTTTCTGAGCAGGAAGTTGCTATGTTAATTCCGTTAAGCGCACAACTCGTTTAACCGGGGCTGCCAAGTGTTTTACAAAGTATTCACGAAACAATGACATTATTTGTTCAGCCGAAATCGGCTGGAGAAAAAATCTGTGTTCATCTGTGTTCATCTGCGGTTAATTGAAAGAAAATCGGTTTTACGGTAAAAAAAAGACAAAAAGCTTACGGCAAAAAGGGCAAAAAAGAAAAATAAGAGGAACCAGCTATAAAAGAGCCAAGGGCAGACTTTATAATTATATTAATTGCAAAGATACAGAACTTTGACAGTTTTAATCGGAAAAAACCATGCAACTCGTCATCAACAGCCCCGGAACTTTTATAACCCAGAAAAACGAATGTTTCAGGCTCAAACAAAAAGAAAAAGTCTTTGATGTTTCACCCTTAAAGGTTGAATCGATAATCATTTCAAACCAGGCCATGATTTCAACTCAGGCCGTGGTCCTGGCCCTGGAACATAACATTGATGTTATTTTCCTGGACTCCTTTGGAGATCCGCTGGGACGTGTCTGGTTTTCAAAAATGGGCAGTACCGCCCTGATCCGCAGAAAACAACTCGAAGCTGCCGAAAAACCGCTTGGCCTGCAACTTGTCATTGATATGATCAGTCGGAAAATGGAGAACCAGATCCGTTTTTTGAAAAAGCTGATGCATGCCCGTCCTGACAAAGACTCGATATTTAGGAATCCTATCAAAATCATTGAGCAGTCTTTGTCAGAATTAGTTTTAGAAGAGCAGGATCTTGAGAATGCTCGAAACCGGTTGATGGGGCTGGAAGGAATTTCTGGTAGGTCCTATTTTCAATGCCTGGCAAAAATCATGCCCGAAAAATATCAATTCAAGGGCAGATCCCGTCGTCCGGCAAAAGATCCTTTCAATGCGGTTCTGAATTATTGCTACGGTATCCTTTACAGCCGGGTGGAAAAGGCTTGTATTCTCTCAGGTCTCGACCCGTATGTCGGCTTTCTCCATACCGATAATTATAATAAGAAATCTCTGGTGTTTGACCTGATTGAACCGTTTCGAATTTACGCTGAACAGACAACTGTTTACCTGTTTACCGGGAAAAAGATGAAGGACAAATATTTCGACAGCAACGAACAATCTGTTTCCCTCAATACAGAAGGCAAACCGGTTGTTGTGGAAGCCATAAACAAACATATGGAAGAAACCGTCCGCTATCGCAGAAAAAACGTCAAGCGCCGGCATATCCTCCAGCACGAAGCTCACAGGATGGCAAATATTCTGCTTGTCGATGAAGGGGAAAAAAGACCGGACTGGCTGGAGATTAAGGAAGTATGATGAACCGGGGAAAGGGCGAAACGGTGAGACGGTGACGGGGTGACGGGAAAAACAGATGAAACGGAGAATGGGTGAAAGGGAGAAACGGGGAATGGGAGAAAGAATAAAAAGCTACAAAGATTTAAGGGTATTTCAAAATGGTATGGATGCCGCGATGAAAATATTTCATCTGACGAAACAATTTCCTCCTGAAGAAAAATATTCTATGGTTGATCAAATGAGACGTGCATCTCGTTCGGTTTGCGCGAATATGGCTGAAGCGTGGCGAAAACGACGATACAAGGCGGCCTTTATAGCTAAACTCAGCGATGCAGAAAGCGAGGCATGTGAAACACAAGTTTGGGTGGAATTTGCCAGAAGATGTAGATATTTAAATGACGAAACATGCCATGAACTTGATGAAATCTATGAACAAATCATGGGACAAATTGTAAAAATGATAATTGATGTAGATAAATGGCTAATTAGGAACCGATGAAATGGGGAAACGGTGACGGGGAGAGCCGGGGAAACGGTGACGGGGAAAGACGGAGAGGCGGTGATGATTCTCCGATTCGCCATTTCACCGATTCTCTAAATCCCCGTTTCCCCGTTTCTCCGTCTCTCCGGTTCATCATTTCTTTACGGAGGAGCGGCATGTCAGTTCTGGTGTGGATTCTTTATGACATTGTGGATGACAAAGCACGAACCAAGGTAGCCAAAGCGTGTAAAAAATATGGTCTGATCAGGGTCCAGAAAAGCGTATTTTTAGGCAAACTTCAATCAAATCGCTTTGATGAATTATCGGAAAAATGTCTAAGCCTCATTAATGAAGATGAAGACAGCGTTTACCTGTTTCCATTTTGCCAGGAGGACTTCCGGCGGGTGAAAGTGCTGGGCCAGGGATTTGATCGTAAGCTGGTGAATGATGAGATTCTGGCTAAGTTTTTCTAATCCGCAGATTACGCAGATTACGCAGAAAAAAATGAGACCATATTGTCCTTACCTGGCAAAATGGTGTAATATAAAAATTGATGGCTTCGTAAAAAGTCCCAAAACCGTCATGCCGGACTTGATCCGGCATCCAGAAGTAGTTGAATTTACTGGATTCCGACTTTCGCCGGAATGACGACAAAAGCGAATTCCTGACTTTTTACGAGAACTTCAAAATTGTTATGTTTGAAAATTATCCCCAAATAATTCAATCTTTAATTACGGAGGCAAAATCCGACAGATTGAGATACCTGAATCTATCGTCCTTCATGACAGGCCCGCCTCTGAAAGAGGTGTATGAGAAAATCGACAGGAACATGACGTTTTTCTCAGTTTATGTTGCCATGGAACACCTGAAAGATGATTTGTGGGAAGATTCTCGATATGTCGATAAGGAAAAAGTTCACCTGTGTTCCCTGGTAGAAGCTGAAGTTAGGAAATACTGGTGGGATAACAACAGGGAACGCCTTAAACTTATCGATGAACGGGTTGAATTTCTCAAAATTGATCCCGAGTTTAAAAACATAAAAGAGGGCGATCTCAGGGATAAAGCCATCAAGGAATTGAATCAAAAGATGTTTCCATGGGCCATAGAAAGAGTTAGAGAAGATTATCAAGAGATTTATGAAGACGAGTGGGAAAAATACTGGAAAAAGGAAGATCCGTTTAAACCAAGAATCGAATATGAATATCACCGGCGATACGATATGCCGCAACCGTTTAACCACTGGGACAATCGTAAT
>JAYEFV010000217.1:0-3513 GCA_034658755.1 Thermodesulfobacteriota bacterium
TTAAAATCATGGAATGTGGGACGAGTCATGGTTGTTTCACCTCCTTCATCCGTTTTCTTGCCAAATCTATTTCTTTTTTGGGTGTTTTCTGGGATTTTTTAATAAATGAATGAAGAATGATAATCTCCTGGCCTTTGATTGTGCAAAATAAATAACGTCCAATGCCTTCCTTCCCTTTTGCTCTAATTTCAAAAAGTCCGTCTCCCATTGAAGCAGTGTAAGGCTTGCCCAGCGCGGGACCATATTCCTCCATCATTTCAACAATATGTAAAAAATTGGCCAATATTCCTTTTGGGAATGATAGCGTCTTCTTTTCAACCTTTTCGTTATAAAATGTGACACGCCAATTCATAGGAACATGTTATCATTTACGATAACCCTGTCAATAAAAAAATTCCCTTCAATAATCATTTTATGTCACCGTGATTGTTCAGAAAAATGTGAGTGGAATGGCGGGCATTCTTTCCACCACATAACGTAGAGCTAAGTTGCCGGGGGCTTACTGCCAACAAACTCTGCAAGATTAAAAATTATTATCAAAGCCAATAAATTTCAAATCGGCTTGCTATACCCCGGTCAACTTGAGTGTTTGGTTAGCCAATTTTTATATAGTTCTCTGGATAAAGAGCTAAATATACAGATGAGAATCCGCAATTCGGTGTAACTATTTCATCAGCAATAGGATGAAAGGATCGCCAATTACCCGGGCATCATTTCATGATCACCTTTACCGTGCCTAAGCGGCTGCGACGTTTCATCCGCAGCAACCAGCGGGTGTGCTACTCGGCCATGTTTGCCGCCTCTTCACAAACAATTAAAAAACTGGCGGCAGATCAAAGACACATCGGCGGAGACATGCCCGGGTTCTTCGGGGTGTTGCACACCTGGGGACGTCAAATGTCCTATCATCCACACATCCATTATATCGTCCCAGGGGGTGCATTATCGAGAACCGACGGCAAATGGCACTGCTCTCGAATCGATTTTTTCCTCCCGGTCAAGGCCATGTCAAAAATCTTCAAGGCCAAATTCCGCGACATTATGAAAAAGAGCGGTCTTTATCCCCAAATCCCTTCCGATGTCTGAAATCAGAAATGGGTCGTTAACTGTCAAGCCATCGGGACCGGCGAGCAGAGTATCAAATACCTTGCTCCCTATGTTTTTAAAGTGGCTATTTCAAATAGCCGGATCGTAAAAATCGAAGATCAAAAGGTCTTTTTCAGATACCGTAAAAATAAAAGTAACCGCTGGCGCACCATGGCCCTGGATGTCATGGAATCCTTGCGCCGTTTTCTTCAGCACGTGTTGCCCACAGGGTTCATGAAAGTTCGTTATTACGGATTCATGCACCCGGGATCTTCCGTTCCGTTGGAAAAAATCGCGGCTCTGATTGAACTGACGTTCGGTTTTGAAATCGTGACACCAAAAACAGTGATCTAACCTCCTGAGCCGATGATATGCACCGATTGCGACGGGAGCCTGGTGTTCCGGGCTTCACTGTTGCCGCTCAAAATAGTATTTGCGGGGCCAGGGTAGCTGAGAACCTGTAAATACTATTATTACCCAATCGGTAGAAAACCGCTGTTTATCTCCGGCACCCCGAATCCTATCGATTCCGGGGTGCTTCCCTCACTTAGATCATCGAAGCAATACCCTTATACAAATATCTCAGTAAACCGGGCTTCTTGAACAATGGATTGAATACGACCTTTCAGGTCGTGTCAATCCTTAGAGGTTAGGCCGTTGACCCAGTTACGTGAACTGCTTCTGCGTGCAATTTTAAACCGAGTGCACTTATAACTTTAAGGATTGTGTCGAAATTTGGGGTTCGCTCGCCAGAGAGTGCTTTGTAGAGACTTTCGCGTGACAGTCCGGCATCACGCGCCACTTGTGACATGCCCTTGGCTCGTGCAATATCGCCCAGAGCTTTTGCAATAAAGGCAGCATCACCATTTGCCTCTTCAAAACAGGCTTCAAGATAGGCCGCCATTTCTTCCGGGGTGCGAAGATGTTCAGCGACATCGTATCGGGTTGTGATTGTTTTTGCCATGATACACTCCTATAGATTCTGTGATAGACGAAAAGCGGTTTTAATGTCCTTGGCTTGGGTACGCTTATCGCCACCAGCCAGCAATATTACCACCTTCTGTTCTTGCTTTTTATAATAAACCCGGTAACCGGGGCCATAATCAATCCGCAAATCTGAAACACCTTCACCCACGGCCTTGACATCACCGGGATTCCCAGCCGCCAACCTTTCTATTCGAACAAGGATACGTGCACGTGCACGAATGTCATGCAAACCATCAAGCCATTTAGCGAAACTTTCAGTCTTGCGAATTTCAATCATGATTATAGTGTAGCCATGCGGCTACAAATTGTCAATATTTATTGTGGAGTGCTGATCAGGAGGCCCAACCAACAAACCCCGCAGTTAGCGCAATTTGCCACTTCAGTGAACGGGCAGATTCATCTATGGAACTAAGAAATCTTATCATCATCGTGGTGCTGGGAACGCTGGGCCTCAGAACCAGTACGCTGATCGCTTTGAATATCGAAGATATCGATTTAACCTGCGGTCTGGTATGGATCCGGGAAAAAGGACAGCGCCAGCGCAACCTGGTTTTGCCCCACAGCTTTTGTAAAATCATTCGAACCTATTTACAATCACTGAAACGCAAAAAAGGACCATTGCTGTTATCCAAGCGTAAAAAACGCATCTCCCCACGAACGTTGCAAGACATTTTTCGCACAGCGGCCGATCAACTCGGTATCGATAAAAAGCTCCATGCCAGACTATTCCGACATACGGCTGCCACCCATCTCAATAAGGTTGCCGGCATTGAGATCACACAGCAGGTCCTCGGTCACAGCCGCAGAGCCAACACTCTAAAATACGCCCACCTCAATCCCGATAAATATGCTGTTTATATGAAAAAACACCCATTTATAAACAAGGAGGCACCATGATGGCTATAATTGACCTGTACCGCAAAGAACTTTTAAAGGTTAACGGATTTGCTGCTTCAACCGTCGAGACCTATACCCTCAGCATCAAGGCCTTTTGTCGTTTTGCAAAAAATGAACTTCAAACCGATCCGGTTAACGTTAACGGCCCCAAATTGTTGAAATGGATACAGTATCTGAAAAACACCGGCATCGGACACAGCCGAATCGAAAACCATCATTATGCCCTGAAAAGCTTTTTTGCGTTCTTGAAAAAATCCGGGAATATCCCGTCGAATCGGCCGAAGTCCTGCCGCTTTTAATCACCCGCAGACGACAGATTACAAAACCCATCTCAACCCAGGATGCTTTTAAACTGCTCGATTCCTTCGATCAAAGCACCTGGCACGGTTTGCGTAATTATACCATGGTCGCCGTGCTCTGGGCATTAGGTTTAAGAACCAGTGAATTGACCGGATTAAAAGTGCGCGGCTTTGAAACCGGTCATGGCAAACGCATCGGCCTGCTACGTGTTCATGGAAAGAACAAAAAACAACTGGCACTGTT
>JAYEFV010000218.1:0-3508 GCA_034658755.1 Thermodesulfobacteriota bacterium
AAATCAAGACGGAAGTCCGAATAATTGTAATCTCTTTTCGATGTTAAAAATCTTGTGATAGTAATTCCCACGTATCCAAGCAAATGAGAAGGTTTTCTTCCGAATAGTAGACCGCCCGCAACTGTTGGGTACAGGTTTCCCCGTGATTCAACCAGGATTTCTTTATTCTTAAGGAATCTTTCAACCGTTTCCCGGTCCCATCCTGAAATGTCAATCGGGTTTATTTGATTATACTTGAAGAACCCACTGATCCTCTCGGAATCAAGATCAGCAGATTTTCCCTTTACAGCCGGGGTTGCCTCATAGTGTATTTGTCCGGAAGTCTGGAATAATCTGAGTAGTTCATCACGGCTTGCTTCCTGCGTACGCGTTCCACGGCGGGTATAGTAACGCTCCCTGCTCCGTTGCAACACTGCATAGGGCTTGGAAAAACCGGCGGAAACATAAAAACACAGGATATTTTTCCCCTCTATTTCATATTTCCATGCTTCTGGTGTAACCACAGGGCGGGTGGAATCTGAACAGATGTTGTAAACCCTTTCCTCTAATTTCACTGGATCCTTAACACCTGATATTTTGCCGTCATCCTCCACACCAATTAAGAGATAACCACCGGAAACGTTTGCAAAAGCAGTAATTTCCTTTGCAAAATCAACATTCTTTTCCCGTTCCGATTTGAATTCAACCCGAGACGATTCACCGTCACGGATTACAATTTTTACTTCATCTAATGTAAACATTCAGCTCCAGCATCATATGTTTTCAGTATTTTTTGTGTAACAATCTTTTCATCAAATTCACGTTCGACTTTTTTACGCCCTGCCTTTCCCATGCGTTTTCTCATTTTGGGATCGTTTATCATTCGCTCCATTGCCTGGGCCAGTGCCGGAGCATCTTTAACCGGCACCAAAAGCCCGTTAATCTCATCGTCTGCAACCGTGCCGTAACCACCGGCATCCAAGAATCGTAGAGGCATAATCCTGGCAGTCCAGCAGACCCCTGTAATACCAATGGCATTATCGCCTTCGGCTGCCGCAATACCGGTCACATGGGTTCCATGACCATGTAAGTCCATTGTATCCTTGTCATTGCCAAAAAAATCCCAGCCCCGAACATCATCAACATAACCATTCCCATCGTCATCAATTCCATTATCCGGTGTTTCACCGGTATTGGACCACATATTATCGGAAAGATCCGGATGGCTATAATCAACCCCGGTATCTACAATAGCGATTACAATATCACTGTTACCGGTAGTGATGTCCCATGCCTCTGGGGCGTCAATGTCCGCATCTATAATGCCATTCACGTACTGACCTGTGTTGTGCAAACCCCACAACAGATCAAAATCGGTGTCATCAGGGATTGCACAGGTGTAGCGGTAGTAGTTTGGTTCTGCATATTCAACATCAGGATCGTCCTGGTAAATCTCAAGGGCGGCTTGAATCGTCATCCACCTGGGAAGCTTTACGTTCTGAACGCCTGTAACTCTAAACGTTCGAAGAGCGTTGATATCCCATTGAGTTCGATAGTACTGTGTAGCAGCAGCATGAACGGAGCCCTTATACTTCACCAGGAGCTCACCGGGGGCATAAGAAGGCCGCTCGCCTGAATCCGGTTCAAAGGCCAAGATATGGTCAGACAGAAAACAGATAAACAGTAGGATCAATATCACCAGTTTCTTCATTCACTTACTTTTCTTGAAATTTAGAAAGGATAAACAAGATTGATGCCCATGTAAAAAGACTTTTTTACATGGATTTAGGAATTCTATTTAATATACTCATTTTATCGTGATAAATTGATACCCGGAAATATTGCCAGTGATAAAATCTTCCAATAAGCAGCTTCAGAGCTTAACTCTATTCTCAGGCTGTCCATACAATGGGGTCCATCGCCGTTTTCAGTTCACAGTTTTTTAATGAATTATGCAAGGATTGACCAATAGGCAATGACGCCGAAGGCCAATAACCATTGACCTCTCCTACAAATTTATAGCCTACAGATCTGTCGGGACAAATCTTCTTTTTAGCCATTCTTTAAATACAGGGTCCGTAAATTGATAAACGCCCTTCTTCTCCCTTTGAAGAACGGCTTTTGAGAGGAAATATTCCATATACCTGCTTATAACATTAGACGGTTCATCACTTGATTTTTGAATTTCCGCAGGCGTTTTAAGACCATAACATGCCATCCTCGAAAGGATTATCTTCTCTTTATCGCTGAATGATTTTATCTGCTCGGCAAATAGTATATCACCCTCTTGAAGAAGAAATTGGTCGAAACTATGCTCGATCTCTTGCAGGCCAACAGATGCGGGGCTAAATCTCCCAAGTTCCCTCCCAAGGCACTGGAGATAAAAGGGTATTCCTTCTGTAAATCCATATAATCTGCTTATCACCTCTGCGCTCAGCTTCACGCCAAGGTTATTCTCAAGAATCTCCGTAGTAGCTTCAAGATCGAAAGGTTCTATATTTTTAATAATAAATTGGCGATAAAATGCAGATGAAGGCGAAAGGGCTGTGATTTCCATTGTCTTCCTTATCGAGCCGGAAATACATAAAATAGTGTTTTCGAGGTCTTCGTAGATTGTCCTCATCTTTTTGATGATACCTTCGCCCAGTTTTCTCTTATTTTTCACATCCATTATTGAAGGGAACTCGTCAAGCGCCAGAACAAGCCGAACTCCATTTTCCTTTGCTATCTTTTCCCCAAATAAGAACACCTTCTCAACTAGTGTGTTAGAGTCAATTTCTCCTTTTTTCCCCATTCTTAGAGCCATTTCTATTTCATCAAAAAACGATAGCTTTATATCCAGAGAGCGTAGAACTTCAAAGAACTTCAATACTGGCACATTGAGAAGTTGTTTCATCTTTAGTTTTAGTGAAAGATGAGGCTTAAATCCTTCTACAATAGATAGGGTAATCCTGGAGCAAAGCTCAGGAAGGGTATTTTCAACAAGATCCCAAAGGGAAAAATAGACTGGAACAATACCTTTTTTTCCTTCCAGCCTTCTCACCACTTCCTTTAAGATAGAGGTTTTCCCGATTCTCCTAGGGCCCACAAGGGCAAAACCCATCCGCGTGTATTTATTTTCCAGGGTAGAAAGCATATCCGCTAGGATATCTTCCCTGTCAATAAAATCATCTTTTACTGCCGGCTGGAGCGTAAAAGTCATCTTATCAATCTCCTAATTTCTTTCGAAACTCCGTCCTTCGTATTGATAATAAATTGAAATGCTGTTGACCAATGACCAATGATTATCCCGTGAAATTTACATTCAGATCTTGATTAACCAGTTTGCGAGTAGGAATGTTTTACTGCTTTGCTATCCTTATGACACTTTGGCGATTTCTTGTTCGAGCTCAACCCAATCGCGATTTTTTCTCAAATCAAAATGAAAATCAACAGGTCGCATCTGATGTTGATAATCAGACATATCATTCGTATCGAACCATTCGCCAGCCTCTTCGTAAGTTTCAAAATGCAGTTTTCTATTTTTTCA
>JAYEFV010000219.1:0-3484 GCA_034658755.1 Thermodesulfobacteriota bacterium
CGATCATAGTTCATATTAGCGTCAAGCGGTTAATACGACAGGGCCACGTCATTTAAACAGGTAATCGCTTGGAATAAATAAAGTTAATGGCTTATGAAAATCATGAAAATTCCAAGCACCAAAATATAAATCTCAAATAAATATCAATGACCGAAATTCAAAATTCAAAACAGATAGAATGACGGCTCGACATCCAATAAGTGATTGAAATGTTTTGGTCATTGGAATTTGTAATTTTGATATTGCCTGCCCTGTTAAATAGACTTTGTAATTTAACCATCAGTAACAAAGGTGATCTTAATGACCGATAGGTTCACACTATCCATGATCATTTAACAGGGTAAATAATTTGAGTATTGTGATTTGGGATTTTAGTGCCGTATCCGGGAAAGCAAATCGCTTTTATCTGAATCAGTTAGAATTGACTTTGACGTTTCCCTGGTTAACACAAGACTCTGGTTGATCAGATCTAAATGACATGATATGAATTGAATTGTCAATTACTAACATCCAACCCGGACAAGCCGGAACCAAGAAATATTTGCCACCAAGGCACAAAGACACGAAGGATTTTATTTTGTTATTCTTTCTTAGTGTCTTGGTGCCTTTGTGGCGAGAAGAAAAAAATTTTGCCACAAAAAGCACAAAATTCACAATTAAGAAACTAAAATTCGGGTAAAAGTACATTTCGCATGGTGAAAAAAACTTCAAAAACCGTATTTTGCTGCCAGGCATGCGGCTATCAAACTCCCAAATGGATGGGGAAATGCCCTGATTGCGGCGAATGGCAGAGCTTTGTTGAAGAAATTAAGGGTGTTAAACCAGATCAAGGGGCCATGCGGAGTATATCTTTTCCTCAAACACAACCTGTTCCCATTGATTCCGTTACACTTGAACAAGAAAATCGTCTATTGACCGGAATCAGCGAATTTGACCGGGTCCTGGGAGGAGGGCTTGTTTCCGGAACCCTTGTCCTGATCGGTGGAGATCCCGGGATCGGCAAATCGACCCTTATGCTGCAGGTCTTGCATGGTCTTGCTGGAAAAAGGCGTAAAGTATTATATGTTTCAGGGGAGGAATCAATCCGGCAGATAAGGATCCGAAGCCAGAGGCTGACTGCGACCGGCCCTGATTTGCTTGTGGTTTCAGAAAACGATATTGATTCGATCCTGTTGATGGCAAATTCGGTTCAACCGGATGTTATGGTGATCGATTCAATCCAGACTATGTTCAGTCCGGACCTGACCTCCGCGCCAGGGAGTGTGACCCAGGTCCGGGAATCTACCATGCGGCTCATGCTTTTGGCCAAAAAGACCGGAACCCCTATATTTCTGGTGGGACACGTAACCAAAGACGGCGCTATAGCCGGGCCGAGGCTTCTGGAACATATGGTTGATACGGTTCTTTATTTTGAAGGTGATCGCAACCACGTGTTCAGGATTTTAAGAGCGGTTAAGAACAGATTCGGGTCAACCAATGAAATCGGGGTGTTTGAAATGAATGAAAACGGCCTGAATGAAGTCCACAACCCTTCAGCGGTATTCCTGTCCGAACGCCCGGAAAATGCGCCCGGATCTGTAGTTACGGCCAGCATGGAGGGTACAAGGCCGATTCTTGTTGAACTTCAGGCGCTTGCCAGCAGCACAAGCTTCGGAAACCCTCGAAGAACCATTCTGGGTATTGATCACAACCGGGTTGCATTGCTTGTGGCTGTGATGGAAAAAAAATTAGGCATGCATTTAATGGGACACGATATTTTTATTAATGTTGCCGGTGGCGTTAAGATTGATGAGCCTGCTGTTGACATGGGAATCGTGTCTGCTGTTGCGTCAAGCTTTTTAGACCGGTCCATTCTAAAAGGCACTATTATGTTTGGGGAAGTCGGATTGACCGGAGAAGTCAGAGCCATCGGCCATGTTGAGAACCGAATTGCCGAAGCAAAAAAAATGGGTTTTACACGATGCCTTATCCCCAAAAGCAACTTGAAACGAATGACCAAAATAAAAGGCATTGAAATTACAGGGATAAAGACTGTATCCCAAGCCATGGAAGAACTATTTTAATGAAATGAAGCCGGCATCTGCTAAACATAACCGGTGGCGAGATCACTATGCACGCCGAGCGCAAAAAGAGCGATTTCCTGCCAGGTCAGTTTATAAGCTCAAAGAGATGCAGCAAAAATACAATCTGATAAAAAAAGGAGACAAGGTCCTGGACCTGGGTTGTGCCCCCGGGTCATGGCTCCTTTATGCTGCGGATCTGACAGGAAATAAGGGAGAAGTCGTGGGCATCGACCTCGAACCGATTTCTGAAAGGCTTCCGTCTCATGTAAGGGTTTATCGAAGCGATATCCTTTTCATGGATGATGAGTTGTTTAAATTGACGGGAAAAGATTTTAATGTTGTTCTCAGCGACATGGCGCCTGCAACCACCGGCAGCAGACATGTTGACAGCGCAAGGTCTTTTAATCTCTGCCGGACTGCACTCTCCATCGCTCAAGATACGCTTATCAAAGGAGGATCATTTGTTTGTAAGATCTTTCACGGAGAAGATTTTAAGAAATTTTCGGATGCCGTTAAACAGGGATTTAACCGGCACAAGATTTTCAAGCCGCAAAGCAGCCGAAAGGCAAGCAAAGAAATTTATATTATAGGATTTGGGAAAAAATAGGGGGTAATTATGTCAGGGCATAGCAAGTGGTCTTCCATAAAGCATAAAAAGGGTGCAACCGATGCCAGACGGGGTAAAATTTTCACCAAGCTTATTAAAGAAATTACTGTTGCAGCACGTTTTGGAGGAGGAGATCCGGCTTCAAACCCAAGGCTGCGGACAGCCATTCAGGCAGCTAAAAGTGAAAATATGCCCAAAGACAATATTGAAAGGGCCATTAAAAAAGGTACCGGCGAACTGGAAGGCGTGAATTACGAAGAGAGTATTTACGAAGGATACGGTCCGGGCGGCGCCGCTGTTTTCATAGAATCACTGACAGACAACAAAAACAGAGCTGTGGCGGATATTCGCCATATTTTAAGCAAAGCCGGGGGGAATTTAGGCTCCAATGGATGCGTTGCATGGATATTTGAAAAAAAAGGATATATCGTTGTGGAAAATGATGCTGTAGACGAGGATACTTTGATGGAAGCCGCCATTGATGCCGGAGCCGAAGATGTAAGAGAAGATGACAGTAATTATGAAATCATTACGGATCCTAAAGATTTTGAAGCGGTAAAGGCTACCATAGAAAAGGAATCGATTCCTTATATTGCTGCAGAAATTACAATGCTCCCACAATCAACCGTAAACCTTCAAGGCAAGGAAGCTGAGCAGATGGTCAAATTGATGGAAACACTTGAGGATTGTGATGATGTGCAGAAGGTTTACACCAATGCCGACATTCCCGAGGAGTTGGTCAGTGGTTAACTCATCGGGATAAAGCAATATATCAGATAGTTATACTATTTACTGGGTATCCTAAAATTCGATG
>JAYEFV010000220.1:0-3482 GCA_034658755.1 Thermodesulfobacteriota bacterium
AAGCTAAAAGCAGCCCGCCTAACAACAACACGAAACCAAGGTACACCAGAGCTCTTTTCATAACACCTCCCTTAGTTTGCAAAAAATGTGAAAGTTTAGTAAATGTAACCCATGAAATTCGGTTTCATTATAAACCCAAAATCAGGAAAGGAAAGGTTCAATCCGGATCGTCGCCATCGGAGGTGATGGCGCCATCAATGAAGTAGTAAATGGCATGATAAGGGTTTGCATGCAAGATAAAGATAGGCCCGGCAATTATGCGCCATTAGGGATTATACCTGCCGGCCTGGGAAATGATACTGCAAGGGGGCTTAGGCATCTGGCCCACCAATTCCGCTGCACAGCGGCAGGTGAGCGTTGCCGTTCTGGAGAATAGGGATAATATGAGTCCGGCCTACAGCAAATACTTGTTAGCAGCAGATCTAATCTTGTTGATGCATTTCGTTTTTGTCGGCTTTGTTGTCTTTGGGTTTATATTTATCTGGATCGGATATTTTACAAAACAGAAATTAGCGAGAAATGCGAAATTCCGTATCTGTCACATCTTGGCGATGGGCATTGTTCTCTGCGAATCTTTGGTTGGCATGATTTGCCCACTCACCGAATGGGAAAATTACTTGAGAGTGAGAGGAGGCCAGGATCAGGTATATGAAACGAGTTTCATGAAAGAGTGGATTCACAAAATCATGTTTTTTGATTTTAGTGAACTAACATTTGTGATCGTGTATGCGCTTTTTTTTGCGCTCATTTTGTTAACCTTCTGGGTAATTCCTCTGGATTTAAGAAAACCCGCAGAACGTCAATCAGCAAATAAGTAACCCATCCAAGCACCTCTTCATTCTTGACAACGTGGCATCATATTGTGAGGACATCATGCTTTGCCTTGCTTATACCTCGAAAGGCCACAACTTGCGATTTTTCGCTGGCCCTGAACATCAATAGCTGCGTTGCTCAGGCTTGCAATAGCCTGCTATTCCGCGCCTTCGCGCCTTGCTCTTGATGCTCATTGCTCACCGAAAAAAGCGCAATTTATAACCTTCCGAGGTATACATCTACTCCAAGTAGTAAAAGTCCACCTTGCTGAATATTCTTTACGTTTCTTCTGATTTCTGCCATAATTTTTTAGTGTTATTAGCAATTAAAGGCATCCTTCACGACAAGTGAACAGTAGTTTACACTTTGTTGATCTTGTATTTTGGCAGCAAAATTTGAAATTTGAAATTGGGAAAAACACAAAGATGTGGATGCGTTACCTAATTTCGAATTTCCAGTTTCGACATCGCCATTCAATTCGATAATACACGCTTTTTCGAAAAAAGTGTAAACTGGTGAATGAAGGATGCCCAATTAAACACAAAATTTGGCCTGATATTGAACATCACATCCTACCAGTGCAGGATATGAAGGCAACAAAAGCTCATGAATAGCATAACAACTGGAGCAATCAGACCGCAGCAAACCTTGGTGAGCGACTTGGTGTAAACGCAGGAGGTGAAGTAAATGAGTAGTTGGATCGAAGTCGGCAAGACCGGTGAGCTTGTCAAAGGAGCCATGAAAGAAGTCCTAATCAAAGAACAAGAAATACTTCTGGTCAGGGTTGGCGACAATTACTACGCTTCCGACAACCGGTGCCCACACATGGGAGGAAAGCTATCACGTGGCCGGCTTGATGGCGGCGTGGTGACCTGCCCGCGACACGGCTCTCAATTTGATGTTACTGATGGAAACGTAGTCCAATGGCTAAAGGGAACAGGGCTCTTCACAACCCTGGGGAAAATGCTCAAATCGCCAAGGCCAATTCCCACCTACCCTGTCAAGCTGGAAGACGACCGGATCATGGTGCAGATTCCGGATAAAGCATAGGGAATTGCCGTGCCTTTTGGATAAAAGGCCTTTTATAAAGAAAACGTGATGCCGAAGGCCAGCTAATGAACCGGCCAAAATTTATCAACATAGCTAAAATATTAGTTGTTAGAATAGCAAATTAATGTTAAATAGTAGTACATTATGAATAAAAGCAAACTGGCCAATGAACCGGCCAAAAAAAGCAAAAGTCCCGCTTATTATCTAAGACCTCTTTTGCCTGGAAATGGCAATATAGGCCCACTGAAGGATATGGCGCAGGAAATCATAGCAGCCTCTGCGGGTCTGGAGAGCAAGGTGGCCAGGGAAACCGCCATTGTGCTTGATGATCAACTCCGGCTCATCAACAGCTATTATAGCAATCTTATTGAAGGCCATAAAACAACCATCCCAGACATCAACATGGCCTTACAAAAGAAATTTTCTCAGGATCCAGAGAAAAAATACGCGCAGGAATTGTGTGCCGCCCACGTAGAAACCGAAAGGCGGTTCATGGAACTCGTGAATGCACCGCAAAGACTTAATATCTGCAGCCAACAGTTTCTGTCTGAAATTCATGCTGCGTTCTATGTCAACTTACCGGAAGAACATCTTTTCACACACATCCCAAAAGGATTTTCCAAAGCGCCGGTGAATCCGGGCCAAATCCGAGACGTCAATATCTCCGTGGATGGCAGGTCAGTTCATGGACCGGACTATCAGGATTTGCCGGTATTGCTTAAAACCTTTGCCCAAAGCTATACCCCGGATCAGTTTCATGGTGACGAACGTTTAATCGCAATGGCGGCAAGTCATCACCGGCTGACCTGGCTGCATCCCTTCCGGGACGGAAACGGTCGGGTTGCCCGCCTTTTTTCAGGGCTGTATTTAGCCAGAATAGGCGTTAACAAAAGCAATCTGTGGTCTTTGTCCCGAGGTTTATCGAGAAATAAAAAGCAGTATATGTTTGAGCTGTGGGCCACTGATTCCCAGGATGAACAAAATGGCGCTAACTATTTTGATGATGACATGCTGGCGGATTTTTGCGAGTTTTTCTTTGAAATCTGCCTGGATCAAATACGTTTCATGGAAGACTTGCTACGGCTTGACCAAATCGAAACCCGGATCGACTGGTATGTGGAAACACGGGCTAAACATGATAAAAAGCCTTTGCGGATTGAGGCGGCAAAATTACTCAGGGCCGTATTTATGCGGGGCGCCATACCAAGACGCATGGCCGCTGAGATCCTGAATATGAGCGAGCGCAATGCACGCCGAATCGTCAGCGCGCTGATCGAGGACGATCTTTTGCAGTCACAAAGCCACCGTGCGCCGTTAACAATCGGGCTACCAATTAGTGTTCTTCCCTATTACTTTCCGAATCTTTACGACCCTTCGGTAATTGGTGAGGAGTATTGAAAGAGGGGCTTAATAAACAGCCGGTTGTTCATTGGGATACTGCTGAAGTAACATAAGGGTCAAGTCTCCTATTGACTTTTGTTGCAATTTCTGGTAAAGAGAACCCATGTCTAGGCCATTAAGAATAGAATACCCTGATGCTTGGCATCATGTTATGAACCGTTCACGGCGAGGCGAAAAGGTTTTTAAAGATAACGCTGATTATCTCTGTTTTCTTGATC
>JAYEFV010000221.1:0-3479 GCA_034658755.1 Thermodesulfobacteriota bacterium
GGTGATTCCAATAAACTTCGGCTTGTCACAGCCGACAAGAAATACGCCCAGTTTCAAGCTCCGATTACACAGAAAGATCTCAATTATTACCAGCTGTATAAGACTGTTAATCCAGAGAATAGAATCATGTTTGAATTGGAGCGAACTGATATGATAGACTCACGCAGTGCGCTTAATGTGATTACGCCGTTTGGCGGTATGATCATTGAAGGATATGCTTATTATTGGGATCCCAAAAAGAAAAAAAATATTCTTCGAGTCAACTTTCCTGAACTTATGAAAGAGGTTTTTTCGGCCAAGTCTCCCCCTGTACCAAGGTTTAAAGTCAAGACCCATGATGAGTTGATGGCGCAGTATCCTCTGCCGGAGCGGCCGCATCCGGAACCTAAATGGAAAGCTCAGCCTTCTGAAATATCCAGGTTTATATTGGTGCCCTATAAAAAAAGTGAGGCGAAATCGATAACAGACACTTCCTTTTTCAATCGGGCGTCGGTAATCCTGGAATACCTCGGATGTGTTCCAGTCTATTGGGCGGTGGAAGACGGACTTCCGGATGATGACATCATGTCAGGTTTTCGCGGAATTGTGACATGGCATACGAAACCGCTCATGTATCATGCCGAAAAATATGGGAGATGGCTTTCACGCCAGATCAAAAAGGGTAAACGGGTGGTGATTCTTCAGGAATATGGTGCTGCATTCGATCTGGAAACACAGGATCCGGCTCCGAGTCACAAAAACGTTTTTAAGAACCTGGGCATACAATTTGTCCAGCGGGGGGAAAAACGGGAGGAATACTTGCCTGAAGTTCGCATTTTGGACAAAACAATGCTGGGATTTGAAAGAGAATTTGATCCCTTAATTGTTTCGTATGAAGATTCCTATACATCAACAGATCCCCGGAATAAAGTGTTTCTTTCCTATAACGATCGTGAATTCGGAGTTGTCGATCTTGGGGTTATAGCTCCAACTGGTGGAATTTGTTTGGATAATACGCCTTTTTATTTTCCACCCTACGATGCTGATCGAATCGCGCTGATTCGTAAAGCTTTGAAAGGCGAAGTTGCTCCGGAAATTGCTGAACAACCAACATTAGGATCCTGGTATATCAATCCTTACCGTTTTTTTTCCGAAGCCCTTAACCTAAATGAACTCCCTGCACCGGATATCACGACTCTAAACGGGTCCCGTATCTTCTATGCACATATTGACGGGGATGCCATGGAATCGGTCTCACTCATCGACCGGGCGCATCTGGCTGGATTTTTTGTCTTTGAACAGATTCTCAAGAAATATGACGACATACCCACAACGGCTTCGGTCATCACAAAATTCATTGAAAAACTCGGCAATGAGTACCATCATCCCACACTGGAGCTTGCCCGCAAAATTTTTGACCTTCCCAACATAAATATAGGTGTTCACGCCGCCACACATCCATTTGATTGGGTTGGAGGAGACCCATATATAACCAATCCAGGCGAATATCCATATAAATTAGGATATAGGCAGCATAATTTTGTGCAGGAGATCTGGGGGGCAAAACTGTTTGCCGATCATAATCTTGCACCTTCAAACAAAAAATGCCAAGTCATACTTTGGAGCGGGGAGACCAATCCGGACGCCAGAGCGCTTGAGGTTGTATGGCGGGCTAAAATGCACAATCTAAATGGCGGCGATCCACGATATGATGATGAATATCCGTCCTTGGCCGGTTTGGCACCTTACAGTCTTCCCTACGGAGTTAACCGTCAGTATTTTACTTCTGCACAGAATGACTATATTTACTCTCTGTTTTTAACAGGGGACTGGGGTGGTCAGAAAAAAGTTTTAAAACACTACGTTAAAACAGACAAGCCCCATCGGATTTATCCAATGAACTTATACTATCACTTCTATGCCGGCATTAAAAACGAGAGCCTTGATGCGTTACACCATATTTACAGATATATCCGTTCCGTCGATGCGGCTCCCATATATGCAACACAATATTGTGAAATAGTCGAAGACTTTTTTAATACTCATATCGGGTTTGACGGTGAGGCATACTGGATTGAAAACCAAGGTTTTCTTCGTACGGTCCGCTTTAAAAACAAAGTGCATGTGGACATGGAGCGTTCTGAAGGCGTTATCGGCTATTCTCATCGTGAAAATCAAACATATGTCCATTTGGATGGAAATAAGAGATGTACAGTGTTCCTCGGTGATTCACCCCCTGTAATGCCCTATTTTATTCAGGCAACACAATACATAGATAAAAGTGAATATGACGGCCGTCGGCTGAATTTCATCTTTCGAGGATTTGGAAAAGCATTGTTGAAAATTGGCGGGTTGACACCAAATGCCCAGTACAGGCTAACTCTGGATAAAGCTGAGGGGGAAACTACTGAAATGGTAAAAAATGCCAACAAAGAAGGGATTATAGAATTTAGGACAAAATTAGCCGCGCCGGCGGCTGTTTACCACGGGACTCTTGTCGCGTTGGGGACTTGATTAATATAATCGACTCCATGGCTAAATTATTAATCCGCAAGGGACAAAAGAGACCGAGGGTATCATTACATCTATAGAACGAAAATCATACGAAGTGAATGAATAGCCTTTAGAACCACAGTATATGGAGGTTGGGGGAATCAAATGTACAGCCATATAAAATTATTGGTTATTATCGTATTCACAATTTTCCTTTTTATTCTGAACACCGTGATTTATGCACAAGAGAGCCGTCCGGTTAATATTCGTCCCATAGCCCCGGAAGTAAAGTCAACAATAAGTCCCGAGGAATCGGAAAAAAGACTTCAGGATGCTATTTTATTATTTGAGCGTGGAAAAACTGAAGCAGCAATTTATGCGCTCCAGCAACTTGAGAATGCCGATCCCACAAATTATCGTGTACTTTTTAAACTTGGTGAAATGGCCATTGCCGAAAGAAACTGGGCTTATTCGATCGAAGTGTTGCGTAAAGCGTCTTATCTTCGCCCGCAAGATATAGAAATTCGGCTCATCCTGATGGATATCTACCGTGCCTATCAAATGCCTATTCAAGAGATAGAAGTTGGCAGAGAGATTATAGGGCTGGAACCGGATCATATAATCGCAAATAGACGTTTGGCAAAGCTTTATCAGGACCAGGCCATGCAGGAAGATGAAATACAAATTCGGCTGAAATTAAAACGTCTGATCCCCGACGGCTATCAGAACCTTAAACGTCTGGCAGATATCTTTGACGAAGAGGGGCTGTATTGGGAGTCGGCCAAGGTATATGAGCAGATCCGAAAGTATCACCCCGAAAAAATTATAGATGCGACACGTATGGCCGCCCTTTATGATAAACTGCGCGAGAACTTCCGAGAGCTTGAAGTTTTGGATCATACGGCTAAAAAGGGTACTAAGAGTCGCTGGTTGCGAGGGAGGGCTGAAAGGCGCCAACGGGTATTTCTCGATGTGTGGGATCAATTCGAAGCCAACACTACTTTCCG
>JAYEFV010000222.1:0-13322 GCA_034658755.1 Thermodesulfobacteriota bacterium
AAAGAAACTGATTGAATCGCAACGACCTGAAAACTACAATCCCATTGATAAGAAAAAGAAAGTTATCAAAGCAACTATAAAATCCGCCATTCGAACGAGAGGATTTCGTCAGGCAGTTATTGAATCATACAGTTTCAAGTGTGCTATTTGTGGAATGAAAATCAATTCGCCCGATTCTCTATCGTGGGAGGTTGAAGCCGCCCATATTGTGCCCCATGGTTCTCGGGGGCGAGATGATATTTGGAATGGATTAGCGTTGTGCCACTTACATCATTGGGCTTTTGATGTTGGTTGGTTTACATTGCGAGATGACTATACAATTACTGTTTCGTCAAAAGTTCATTCTTTGCCATCAGATTTTGGAAGATTTGGAGATTATGAATTCATTCGAGCAATGTCGAGCAATATTACGAGAATATTTTTGCCGAGTAGAAGTGAACTTCATCCACATCACAATGCATTGCGATGGCATCGCCAGAACATTTTCCATGGAGATAATCAATGAAAAATGACAGCAATGACAGCAATGACAGAATAGTCTATTCGATAAGTGTTGGTGATATTAAAGAAGTCGCTAAACAAGTTCTTGAACGCGACCTCACCAAGAAAGAGGTTATTTTAGTTGAAGAATCGATAGGTGATTACATAGATTGGTTTCAAGCGATTGAAAATGCACTTTGCAAACACGTCACCGAATGAATACTTACAGGTTGATAGCGATAGCAGCTTTCGATTGAATAGTACATCCCCTCATTAAAGGTTCAGCTATTGAAATTTGCAACTATGTTTATAACGGTCGAAAATCCTCAACGGAAGGCATCGACTTGGAGTTTGAAACGGATAATACCAAATATATTGTTTCTATTAAATCAGGCCCAAACTGGGGAAACAGCAGCCAAATCAAGAAAATGAAGGACAACTTCAAAAAAGCAAAACGAATTTTGGGAACAACTACGTCGACTGGACTTCATGTTATTGCGGTAAATGGTTGTTGTTATGGAAAAGTAATAAACAAGTTTTCTCTTGAATTTATGAAAATGTTTTGTGATCCGTCTGGTGAGATTCTTTGGGAAGAAGTAATCAAATTCAATTCATCAAAACGTATTGTAAAGGCATAACAAATCGCTCAACCAGACCGCCTAAATCTACGGCTTTTTCTACTTTTGTTCCCCGCTCGTTTTTTGCTTATTTAAGCTCTTTTATCAATCAACTGGCGGCTGGTTAGCTCTGCGTTATGTTTGAAGGAACATGAAGGACAAACTCAAAGAAATTGAAATGTTCGGCATGATAATTCTGCCTGAGTATTTCCAGACCTTGCACGCAATACTGACGACAAATCCGAAATGGTCGAAGAAACGGATCTTCGAAACTCTATTTGAGGTTGGAGAAAAGAAACACTCCCGGGACAATTTAATAAAGGATCCACAATTTGGCAAGAACTTCACCAGCCTTCTTAATAAGACACATATGCAATACTCCTGTTTTTTAGCCTATGCCGCTGGATGTGTTAGAGGTGCATACGGGGCCGAGGACTCAGGTAGTGGCTTTTTGGAATTGATCCGACCAATAGCAAGAATTGGCAAACTGGAGTTTTTGCATCGAACATAACAAGGCCTTCAACTCGGACTGGCAAAAGCTGCGCTAACTGCGGGGTTTGTGGATTATATATTAAATAAAAGAATCCCTATGAAAATTATCAACCTGAAATTGATTCGAACCAATGATACCAGCAAATCATAAAAAAAATGCCGTAAACGTTGCATCCCATCTTAAAAGAATGGCCAAAATAGAGCCATATAAAAGAGCGGTTGTTTATCCTGCAGACCGCGACAATTATGGAAGGGTTGCATATTCTCATCTTACCTTTCTACAACTCGATCGGGAATCCGATTGTTTGGCCCATGGGTTTGAAAAAATAGGCATCAACCGCGGTACCCGTACCATTTTGACGGTAAAGCCCGGCCTGGAATTTTTTATTATCATATTTGCACTTTTCAAAACCGGAGCAGTTCCGGTTATCGTAGACCCCGGAATGGGAATACGCCGTATGGTCGACTGTTTTAGAGAAGGCCGGCCCCATGCGTTTATCGGCATCCCTGTTGCTCATGTACTTCCAACTTTTTATCCAAAATATTTCAATACGGTAAGGACATGGATAACCGTGGGCCGGCGTTGGTTTTTGAAAGGTTTTACACTAAACCGGGTCCGTCAGGTTCCCTGGAGACCCTATGTAACGGCTAAAACCGGTCGGGATGAGACAGCCGCTATCCTTTTTACCACCGGCAGCACAGGGCCGGCCAAGGGTGCGGTATACACTCATGGCAACTTTGATGCCCAGCTCCGTCATATAAAATTCCACTTGGGTATTTCAACCGATGAAATAGATCTTTCCACATTTCCGCTTTTTGCCCTTTTTTGGCCGGCGTTGGGGATAACGTCAGTGATACCGGATATGGACCCCACAAAACCTGCCCGGGTAAACCCTAAAAAGATCATCGAGACTATTTTAAACCAGGGGGTTACCAGCATGTTCGCTTCACCCGCCCTGTTGAATCGCGTCGGTAAATACGGCAAACAAAAAAGCATAAAGCTGCCGTCTTTGAAAAGGGTAATTTCAGCAGGAGCACCGGTATCACCATCTGTTATTGAGCAGTTTGACTCCATGCTGTGTGAAGATGCCGAGATTCATACGCCATACGGTGCCACTGAAGCAGTGCCTGTCATATCTATCTCGAGCAATGAAATCCTGTCTGAAACCAGAAAACTAAGCGAGCAGGGTTATGGTATCTGTATCGGACGTCCCATCAACGATTTAGACGTGCGCATTATCAAAATCAGCGACGATCCCATCAACAAGTGGTCAAATGATCTTGTAGTTGAAGACAACGAAATTGGTGAGATAACGGTTAAAGGAGATCTGGTAACCCGAAACTATTTTGAAAGACCCGCAGCAGATGCACTTGCCAAAATTAAAGACGGTAATACTGTATGGCATCGGATGGGTGATCTCGGATGGATGGATTCAAAGGGAAGGATATGGTTCTGCGGTCGCAAAAGCCATCGCGTGACCACTGAAAAAACTACTCTTTTTACTATCCCTTGCGAAGCGATTTTCAACAATCATCCCATGGTGTTTCGAAGTGCCCTTGTAGGGATAGGTCCTTTGCATCGACAAAAACCGATAATATGCATCGAACTGGAACATGGCAAAGATAAGTATAATAAAAAGGAAATTAAAAAAGAGCTTTTTGAACTTGCACAGCAAAACGAATTGACAAAGAACATTAACAGCATATTGTTTTGCAAGTCTTTTCCGGTAGACATCCGCCACAATTCAAAGATTTTCCGTGAAAAACTGGCAATATGGGCAGAAAAAAAATTGAATTAATGAAAAATCATGAATCAATAAAAGCAAACGCTCCTAAAAAAGTTCTGGTTACAGGGGGTGGAGGTTTTTTGGGCAGAGCCATTGTAAAACTGCTTGTGCAAAGAAGCGATCATGTCCGAAGTTTTTCCCGCAACCTTTACCCCGAGCTTGCGTCCATGGGTATTGAACAGATACAGGGCGATATCTGTGATAACACTGCAATTGGACGAGCATTAAGGGGCGTGGACCTTGTTTTTCATACAGTAGCCAAAGCCGGGATCTGGGGGAATTATTCCGACTACTACAAAACCAATGTAATCGGCACCCAAAACGTTATTGCAGGCTGTAAAAGGCATAATATTTCAAGGTTGATTTATACAAGTTCGCCCAGCGTTGTCTTTAACGGTACAGACATGGAGGGGGTTAACGAATCTGTTCCTTATCCGACAAAATATCATGCTCATTACCCGAAAACAAAGGCGATTGCCGAACAGTATGTAATCAAGGCTGCCGTAGAGGGGTTAATGACAATTATTTTAAGGCCTCATTTGATATGGGGACCACGGGATAAACATTTTGTCCCTAGGATTATCGCAAGAGCCAACCACCTGATAAGAGTGGGTAACGGTAAAAACCTTGTAGATACGGTTTACATAGACAATGCTGCGGATGCCCATATTCTGGCTGCGGATGGTTTGGAAAAGAACCCGAAACTTTCCGGAAATATGTATTTCATCAGCCAGGGAGACCCTGTTCCTTTATGGGATATGATAAACGATATTTTAAAGGCGGCAGGTCTCGCTCCTGTCAGGCGTTCAATGTCCCGCAGGATGGCATGGCTGATCGGATTTATACTCGAATTCGCTTACAGAACTTTTAATATCAGCGGAGAGCCCCGGATGACGCGTTTTCTGGCAGATGAGCTTGCAAAAGCCCACTGGTTTAATATCAGCGCTGCCGGAAAAGATCTGGGATATACCCCCAGGGTCTCAATAAAAGAAGGTCTTCGCCGCCTTGAAAGATGGCTTCAGAACAGATAGTTAGTGTCCATCCATAAACGGCATCTTTCGGCCTCCGGCGGCGTTCTCGCTCGTTTTCAATTCTCGAAATAGCGCGCTATGCCTGCGGCTGAAAACTCGCTCGGGCCTTACCGGAAACCAAAATTTACCATTTCTGGATGGACACTAGTTAAGATGACGTTTTGTTCTGATTCGTCCGTGCAAAACAAATAAAAAAGGCATCCCATCTTGTTTCAATGAGATGCCTTTGATAACATGATTTTTTGGAAACTAAGGTTTTTGGACGTTTTTTGCCGACGGTCCACGGTCGCTTTCTTCCACGTCAAAAGTCACCCGTTCTCCTTCAGCCAGGGTCTTGAACCCATCCATATTAATGGAAGAGTAATGGACAAAAATGTCCGTACCGTCTTCCTGTTCAATAAATCCAAACCCTTTTTTGTCACTAAACCACTTTACAATCCCGTTTGCCATAATTATGACCTCCTTTTAAATCCTCTCATTTGTAGTCCCAAGCTTCAGGTCGTCACGCTGACAAAGGGAAAATCCTTTAGAGCGAAATCAACCCGCAAAAAGCACCGGGCCTTTATAAAACTTATAAATCAATAAAATGCTTTCATGGCAAATATCAAGATAAATGTCAAGGTAAAATAGGTCCACGAACTGGCTCATGTTTCGAAATTAACCTTTATGTGCTGCGGCTCAAAGCGACCTGTCGGTTGTTTCTTTTTGATCGTGTACCAGCCGGAGAGGATATTTGTTACCGGGATCAAATTCAAGCTGCAGGCGATATTTATCGATTTCAGCATGGCTGTCTATGGCTTTTTTCGCCAGAAGATACTTAAGATAGATTATCCATATGATAATACCCAAAAAAACCACACCAAAAGATAAAAAGATCCATTTGTATCGGGCCAGGGTTTCAACACCGAGCCTTCCGACATGAACGATCAGATTGGGCACAACCCAGTAAGACAAGACCCCAAGTAATACAAGGAAACCGATGGTAAAGATGTTGAAACGGCTGACTGCGGTGATAACTTTTTCAAAACGGTATTCATACTCGTTTTTTTTGACATTATATTCACCTGAATTCTGTTCCTTATAAAAAAGGGATAGATATGTTTGAACTGCAAACGCAAATAAAAGAATAGCACCAATAGGAATACCCACGGCCGCCACGAACCAGGCTCTGAACGGAAAAGGGAAGTCTTTGGTTGCAAGCTTAACCTGATATTGTTCAAACGGGCCGAAAGTTTTTTCAAAATAATATTTATTGAAATCACTTAGATTCTTACCGTCGGTTTCATGTATTACGTTCCCATTGGCATCAATCACTTGAAGCCATGATTTGTGTCCGGATTTCATTACGGCAAGCGCAAAAATTTCAAGTTCAACCAGAAAAAGAACTACTGCAATTATAATAAACAGTGTTCTGTTTTCTCTGATGAAAGTTGCAATTTTCTTTTCTTTTAACATTTTTTAAGAAGCAAGGTTATTCTTTGGGGTGGCACTCGATGCAACCGGTGGGGCCAGTTTTAGGCAGCTTCGCTTCATGGGTTGCAAATGACATTTCCATTTTTTTTCTCTTGATTTTTATTTCTTTGTGACATCCAATGCAGTTTTGATGAAAGGCATACTTGTAATATTTTATTCCCGTATCCGTATAAGCCATGTATTTTGTAGGCTTTTTCGGTGACTTGAGCAAATCATGACAATTTGAAGTTGTACAATTGGTAATTTTAGCATTCCCTTCCCATTTATGATGACAGGTTCGGCAATCATAAAGAAAGTGCTTGGAATGATTGAATTCAACAGGAGACTTTTTCTGTTCGACAGAAGCATCCGGTTTAAGTACGATAACACCCATGGGTACGATCATATCCTCTTGATTTTGCTCGCTATATCCTATATCTTGGCCCACAACATCAAATGATATCCCAAAAACAAAAATCATCATTAAACACAATACACCGATTCGTATTCTATGCATCCTCTTCCTCCTTATAAAAAAGCAAAAAATTTGCCTTATATTATCTTTCTAATTAAAAATTTCAATAAAAAAATGGTTATCCGGGTTTTTTTCCAGATATTATCGATTTCTTATCATAATTAGAAATTCCGTATCCATTTAGCCCGTTGAAAAAAAAGTAAGCGTTCACAAAAATAAAATGTGCGAAATTTCGGTGTCATTGTTTATAGTTACTTGACAAAAAGATTCAACTCGGGTAAGTGAAAAAAGTTTGTTCCTAACAAACGGGAAAAAAAATGAAACTTATATTTTGGTGGTGGTGGCGAAGTTAATGAAGCTTGCTCACCATTCTAAGTAAAAATAAAAAATTTAGAGCTGTGAGAAGCTTCGCTCATCGACCCAGAAGTAGCTCATAGCTCTTTTGATTTAAAAGCCGGTGCTTCTTCTCAGATTACCGGCTTTTTTATTCTAACTTGATAGTATAGGAATTGCCTTTTTTAGAGCGGCAAAGCCGCGTTATATAGAATCGCGAAGCGATTGTATAACTGGAGGAGTTTATAATGAGTTTTATTCCTTATGATTTGAACGATGACAAATTAAAAAAGATTCAGCGTGAAGGCCTTAAATGGACGGTAGGCCATGCTTATAATAATTCGCCATTCTATAAAAAGAAACTCGACGATGCAAACATACGACCTGAAGATATCCGGTCGCTTGAAGATATCGAACACCTTCCTTTTACCGATAAAAACGATTTGCAGCAAGAATATCCTTTTCCTTTGAGAGCGGCACCTTTTGAAGATATTGTCCGGATTCATGCTTCTTCAGGCACCACCGGGAAGCGCAAGGTGCTTTGCTACACACAAAGAGATATTGATGTATGGGCGGATATTTTTGCCAGATGCTATGAGCTTGCGGGCTTAACCCTCGAAGATCGTGTACAAATAGCCGTGGGCTATGGTTTATGGACTGCAGGTGTGGGATTTCAGGCAGGCTGTGAACGGTTCGGCGCCATGGCAGTGCCTATAGGACCTGCCAACGCGGAAATGCACTGTGAAATGATGGTAGATATGCAAACCACTGTTTTCTGTTCCACGGCATCTATGGCTCTGCTCATGGCCGAGGAGATTCATAAACGCAACCTCTTATCCAGCATCAAAGTGAATAAGATTATCCTTGGAGCGGAACGTCACAGTCTTTCAATGCGAACACGTATCAAAGAACTGATGGGTGTTGAGCATATTTTTGATATTTACGGGTTGACCGAACTTTATGGACCGGGTACGGGTCTCGACTGCAGGCATCACAATGGAATCCATTACTGGGCTGACCATTTTATTTTTGAGATTCTCGACCCGGAAACACTAAAACCGGTTCCTTACGGCCAACAGGGAGAACTGGTTGTCACCACCTTGAGCAAAGAAGGAAGTCCCTTGATTCGCTACCGTACACATGACGTAACACGCCTTTTTAATCAGAAATGTTCCTGTGGCGTGCCGTTACCCATGCATGACCGGATCCTCGGCCGTACGGATGATATGTTTATATACCGGGCGGTAAACATCTATCCGAGCCAGATCGACCATGTGCTGAGCAAGGTGGACGGGATTGGCAGTGAATATCAGATACATCTCAAACAACGGGAAAGCGGACGGGATATGATGCTGATCAAGGTTGAACGGGGAGCAGATACGGACAACGCCAACGACATGCATTTAGCCGAACGACTGGAAACGGAAATCCGGCGCAAAATACTGGTGAGGTGCCGGGTGGAGATTTTGGTCCATGGAGACCTGCCTCGCACGCAGCGAAAAAGCCAGAGGGTATTTGATCACAGGAATAATAGTACAAGTAAGGCTTAGATTTCTCATGATCGATACAGGTTAGAATACAGAGCTTTCAGTAAAAATCCTGGCCCAGGACCAGGCTTTGGTTATCCCCGGAGGGGATTTGCTTTGTTGGAAGTTCATTGACCGATTGAAATTTCAAATAACAAATCCCAAAAAACAAACAAATAACAATGACCGAAATCCAAAATTCCAAACAAAAAAACAATCGCTTTGAACCGGTTTGGAATTTGAGATTTACCCGCCTGAGGCGGGTTAATTTGGAATTTGGTACTTGGAATTTGTGATTTTAGACACAAAACTCCAAGGCAGAGCCATCTATCTCTGACCTGGCCCAAAGGACCAGGTTTTCAATGTAAAAATAAAACATTAAGGTCGCCGGTTGAGGAGTGCTTTTTATTGTGAGTAGTTCCAATTACATCCTTGAGCTAAAAGATATATCTAAAAATTTTGGAGGGTTGCAGGCTATAAACCGTCTGTCCTTCAAAGTTGAAAAAGGCTTGATCTTCTCCATTATCGGCCCAAATGGAGCAGGAAAAACCACAGCTATTAACCTGATTACAGGGATATATCC
The DNA here is from genome assembly GCA_034658755.1 of Thermodesulfobacteriota bacterium. Lineage (GTDB taxonomy): Bacteria > Desulfobacterota > Desulfobacteria > Desulfobacterales > UBA11574 > S5133MH16. The sequence goes on from JAYEFV010000222.1 coordinate 8,777, forward strand.
TCCCGGATCCGGCGATATCTTTTTTGAGGGCCAAAAGTTGATTAGAAAAAGCACTTATCAGGTGGCCCATATGGGAATTGGTAGAACTTTCCAGAATATCCAGGTCTTCCAGAATATGACGGTTCGAGAAAATATCATGGTGGGACTTCATACCAAAAGTCATTCCGGATTTTTAAGATGCCTTTTGTATACCCCCATGGTGCGGAAAGAAGAGAAAATTATACGGCAAAAAACCGATGAGATGTTGGAATTTTTTGATCTCGACTCAAAGGCGGATCTGCGTGTGGCCGGTCTTCCCTATGGAGATCAAAAACGGGTGGAAATAGCCCGCGCACTGGCTATGGAACCCAGACTTCTTTTCCTGGATGAGCCGGTGGCCGGCCTTAATTTACAAGAGACTAAAGAGATGTCCCGTACAATTCTCAAAATCAGGGGAAAAGGGATAACCGTTATTCTGGTGGAACATGATATGAATTTAATAATGGACATCTCAAATATTATTACGGTATTGAATTACGGGGAAAAAATCGCAGAAGGGAGTTCTAAAGAGATACAAAATAATCCTAAAGTCATTGAGGCATATCTGGGAAAGGAGTTTTAAACGATTGTGCTCAAAATAGACGGCATAAGTTCCCACTATGGAGGTGTTCAAGCACTATATGATATTTCTCTTGCACTGGAGGAGGGAGAGATTTTGGCTTTAGTCGGTGGAAACGGCGCCGGCAAAACAACTCTTTTAAACCTTATTTCCGGTATCATCAGACCTTCCCGTGGAAAAATAGTTTTTAAAGGAGAGAATATCGTATCTTTTTCCCCTGAAAGGATTGTCGAGCTGGGTATCATCCAGGTTCCGGAAGGAAGGCATCTTTTTGGGCCTTTAACGGTCCGGGAGAATCTCGAACTTGGGGCCTATCGGAGGAGAGGAAAGCAGAACAAAAAAAAGATATCGGAAGATTTTAAATACATATTGCAGCTTTTTCCCGTTCTTGAAAAAAGGCTGAATCAAAGAGCGGAAACGCTTAGCGGAGGAGAACAGCAGATGCTATCTATCGGCAGGGGGTTGATGGGACAACCGGTCCTTTTGCTCCTGGATGAACCCTCGCTGGGCCTTGCACCGCTTGTGGTTCAAGAAATTATCTCTGTTATTGAAAGACTCAGAAAGGAGGGGACCACCATTCTTCTGGTAGAACAGAATGCAAGAGCAGCTCTCAGGATATCTGACCGAGCTTATGTACTAAAAACCGGAAAAATTCAACTTCAAGGAAAAGCATCTGATCTTCTTGAGGATGAGGAAGTAAAAAGGGCCTATCTTGGACGGGATTCGTAAGTAATGTAATCAAAAAAAACAAAGAGGGGGGGTGGAAAATTTTATATATCACGAGCGGAAAAATGACTACCCAAATGCATTAGTACCTAAACTCTGATTTCTTGTGTTTTACGTCAAAAAATCAAATGTCAAAAAACAAATAGCAAACAAATTTCAATGACCAAATACCAGACAATTGGCTTTAGATCTTATTTGGAATTTGGTATTTCTTTGAAATTTGGAGCTTAAAGTTTGGAATTTATTTGAGATTTGATGCTTGAGATTTGTTATTTCCGGTTTATCCGGGTTAGGGGGAAAAAATGAAAAAAAGATTTTTTATGATTGTCGTAGCAGCCCTGACTGTCAGTTTTCTGATGGGGGCACCATTTTGCTATAGTGCTGAGTCCATTAAAATTGCGGGTATTTTTGCTCTAACCGGCCGAGCTGCTCATATTGGAACATCCCAGCGGGATGCCGTAATACTTGCCATAGATGATGTGAATCAAAAAGGAGGCATCAATGGCCGCATGCTGGAAATGGTGATGGAAGATACGGAGAGCAACCCCACCAAAGCTGTCATGGCCTTGAAAAAAGTTCTGGAATCCCAAGACGTAGTAGCGATTATCGGACCTACACTTACCGGAACCGCTATGGCCATGAGAGGATTTATTGAAAAGGAAAAGATCCCGACCTTCATGCATTCAGGAGGAGATGTTATCCTCAAGGCTCCTCTGGATAAAAACGATCCAAATTCGTTGCCCAAATGGACGTTTAAATCTCCGTATAAGGCTGCAGATGCAATGGGCAAGATCTGCCAGTATATGAGTAAACATGGCATCAAAAAGATAGGATTTCTCTATTCCAACGAAGGATTCGGAAAGGATGGTCTAAAGAACGTAAAGGTCCAGGCGCCCAAGTATAACGTAACGGTTGTTGCCCAAGAGGCCTTTCAACCCAAAGATATTGATATCACCGCCCAGTTGACCCACATCAACGCCAAAGGCGTTGACGGAATCATTGCCTGGACTGTGGGTCCTGCCATGGGAATCATAGCCAAAAATATCAAACAGTTGGGTATTAAGGCTCCTCTGTTTGAATGTCACGGCGCCGGAGATCCTATCTTTTGGAAGGTTGCCGGAGAGGCCGGAGAGGGTGTGATGATGCCTTCCACCAAAATTGTGGTAGGGGATCAACTTCCCGACACCGACATCCAGAAAAAGAAAATTATAGACTATGTAAAGGCGTATAAAGAAAAATTCAAGCATGAGCCGGGAACAATGGTTGCCTATGGAGCGGACGCGGCGTTCATCGTTATTGATGCCATTAAAAAGGCTGGACCCGACAGGGCAAAAATCCGAGATGCCATTGAAAATACTAAAGGTTATGTGGGTATGAGTGGCATTTACAATATGAGCCCCCAGGATCATAACGGTTTGTCAATGAAAGATATTGTTATGATCAAGGCCACCAAAGGGAGCTGGAAACTGCTTGATTAGAAAGTTCATCCGTTTCAACTCTTCCCTCCGCTAAACCCAAGGGTTAAGGGAGGGAAGATTAAAGGCTGACACTTATGGATTTTTCACAACAAATCGCCCAGTATATCGTCACCGGTTTGACCATTGGCGCTATTTACGCCATTGTGGCCATGGGTTTTAACATTATCCATAACGCCACCGGAATTGTCAATTTTGCTCAGTGTGAATTCATATCCCTTGGCGGCATGTTTATGTACTCCCTGGTAGTTCTTTTCAAGGTTAACCTGATTATCTCCTTTTTCACATCCATGGCCGGGGTTGCTCTCATCGGAGCCATGATAGAGATAGGACCGATACGGCATGCCAGGTCAAAAGAGATCATCATTCTAATTTTTTTGACAATCGGGCTGTCAGAAATTCTTCGGGGAACCGCTCAGGAGGTCTGGGGGACCGACAACGTCGGTGTCCCTGCCTTTTCAGGCGAAAACCCGATCCATCTTCTTGGAGGGGGGACTATAGTGCCCCAGCACATCTGGATATTTGCGATTACCGTCCTGGTAATGCTGATGCTCCATTATTTTTTCAAGAAAACATTAATGGGCAAGGCCATGCGGGCAACAGCGGTTAATCGAAGAGCGGCTGCCTTGGTGGGCATTTCGGTGAATCGTATAACCCTTTTTTCCTTTGCCTTCAGCGGCGCCTTGGGTGCTGTGGCCGGGATGATAATAGCGCCGATTTCCACGACGTCCTATGATACGGGAATCATGCTGGGATTGAAGGGGTTTGCCGCGGCCATTCTCGGCGGATACGGAAACTTTGCAGGTGCAATACTGGGCGGTGTAATCTTGGGTCTTTTGGAATCACTGGGTGCAGGCCTGGTATCCTCTCAATATAAAGACGCCATCGCATTTTTCGTCCTCCTTTTGGTTCTCTTTCTGAAACCCACAGGAATCATGGGGTATGGGGAGGCGGAAAGGGTTTAGGGCAATTTTTTTATAAAGAATGAACACTCTGTTGAAGCAAAAAGACATTCTCGGTTTCGGAGCACTGGCAGTTATTATTATTATTATTCCGCTGTTTGTGGAAAGCAAATATTATTTCATTGTTCTGAATGTGATAGGTCTCAATACCATTGTGGTTGTGGGGCTGAACCTGCTGATAGGATTTGCCGGACAGATTTCATTGGGCCATGCTGCGTTTTATGGCCTGGGATCCTACTTCTCGGGAATACTGACCGTGAACTATGGATTCCCTTTATGGCCGGCTATGGTGGTGGGAATGCTGGCCACGGGAGCTGTCGCATATTTGATCGGATATCCGTCCCTGAAGCTCCGGGGCCACTATCTGGTAATGGCCACTCTGGGATTCGGTATCATTATCAATATTCTCATGGGCGAGCTGGAGCAGTTCACCGGTGGCCACGACGGTTTGATGGGTATACCGCCACTTGCTATTGGCAAATTGGTCTTTGATAATGATCTGAAAAATTTTTACCTGATCTGGAGCTTTGTTTTTCTGTGCATGCTGATGGCTAGAAATCTACTTAACTCCAGGGTGGGCAGAGCGTTACGCGCGATATCCGGCAGTGAAGTGGCTGCAAATTCCCTGGGGGTTAATACCGCCGATTATAAAGTAAAGGTTTTTGTCTTGAGCGCCATGTTCGCATCCATCTCCGGAAGCCTTTATGCCCACTACATTACTTTTATCAGCCCCAGTTCTTACGATTTCTATTATTCCATCCATGTCGTAACCATGGTTATCGTTG
>JAYEFV010000223.1:0-13321 GCA_034658755.1 Thermodesulfobacteriota bacterium
CATCCCGTTGATTATTCATCGTTTATTACCCTTCTCCCGTCATTCTTTCCTGTTGGCATACTTTATGCTCTAAGAAAAAGCAGTTTCTATAAAACAACTATAGTATTTGTTCGAATAACGTTCCGTCTAAAAGACAGTATCCAGTGTATTACATGTATTTTGCACGAGTCGGAGGCTTTCATATGCAAGGTAAAGATTCTCGTTAATTTTCATGCAAGCACCGCCGCTGGCCTGAAAAGCGGCCAGTTTAATCGAAAAAAAAACTTTCTAGTTTCATATGAGATTCAGGTATTAACTTCCGACCGAATCTATCACCGATAGATGAAATTGCAGATCAAAATAATGTAGGGGGTATTTAACATGGATCATGCAAACAAAGCCTATAACCAACATAAGAGCAGCCGATTCGGGGGTGCTGACATCTTGCCTTCTGAACTGCTTTTTAATCCCCAAGATATCAAAGCTGAGATCCTAAAAAAGCACAGTAATAATCGAAACACACCCGGAGAGATTATATCATTCAGGGATATTTCAGATTCAGGCAACCGCAAAACAGGAGATAAAAGTTCGGTTAATTTTTCAAGAATTATCGGTAGAAACAGAAAAATGATCGAGGTTTTTCGGCAAATTATCAATGTTGCCGAATACGATTATCCTGTTCATATTTTCGGTGAAACCGGCACGGGAAAGGAACTGGTTGCCGAAGCCATTCATAAGGCAAGTTCCCGCAAAGATGGGCCTTTTGTACCGATCAATTGCGGAGCTATGCCGGAAGGGCTTGTTGAAAGCGAACTGTTCGGACATGTGAAAGGCTCTTTTTCCGGCGCCATTCGTGATAAAAAGGGAAGATTTGAACTGGCAGACGGCGGCACAATTTTTTTGGATGAGGTTGCTGAACTTTCAAAGCACATGCAGGCAAAGCTCTTGCGTTTTCTTCAGGATGGTAAATTTGAAAAGGTTGGCGGAGAAAAAACGGTTCGGATCAATGTAAGGGTTATCAGCGCAACCAATAAAGACCTTAAAGAGGAGATGAAAAAAAACAGATTTCGGGATGACCTGTACTACAGAATTAACGTCGTACCCATTTCTCTTCCCCCGCTTCGTGAGCGAAAAAGCGATATTCCGCTTCTGGTTGATCATTTTTTAAAACAGGCTGCCAGACAGTATAACCGGGACTCTGTTGTTGTCTCAGATAGAGCCATGTTGTTGCTCACCGAAAATAAATGGTCCGGCAATGTCAGGGAGCTTCAGAATGCCGTTCAGTTTGCTTTTGTTAAAAGCAGTGGTGATAAGATAACCCCTGATAATCTTCCCATGGAGATTAATGACAACCGCCTGTTTCAAACCATACGCGGACCTTCACGCAAACTGGACAAAGTGCAAGTCGAGTCCGCCATAAAAAAAACAGGCGGCAACAAGGCAAAAGCGGCAAGACTTCTTAATGTAGGACGGGCAACCCTTTACAGATTTATTAACGATCATCCTGAGTTGCAAAAAAGTATATGTGCATGTGGTAATTAAAGGAAAAACAAGTAATGAAAACCATTCTTGTTGTTGATGACAAAAGAGTACAGCTTAAAACACTGAGAAGGGGATTGAGAACCAGGGGATACCAGGTTGTTGAAGCAATTAGCGGCAAAGAAGCTCTGGACCATTTTGTCAAGAACAATAACATTGATATTGTTTTAACAGATTATGCCATGCCGGAAATGAACGGAATAGAGCTTCTGCAAAAAATTCGTGAAAACAATAAAACCATACCGGTAATAATAATGACGGCATACGGCGATAAAGATCTTGTGATTGAGGCCATGCATCATCGCTGTAACGGATTCATCGATAAGCCTTTTGATATGGATGAACTTTTGGAAGAAATAAATAATATGCCCATAAGATAATAGGTTAAAGGAGGAATTATGATTTCTTCACCCTGTAAAAATTGTCCTAAGAAAGATCTACCGAAAAAAGATTGTGCAAAAGATTGTCAGTTACTTAACGCAATTCAGGACTTACAGATGGTGGCGGAAGAAAGCTGTGTCTCAAGCAGGCAGGATTATACTGAAGGCATCAGATATGCCATACCATCTTCTCTCAGAAAAACTACTATCTCTTTATATATCACATGATGCATAAGGGTTCGCGAAAACCGCAGGCATACCCGTGAATATGTCAAAGGATTTTCGCAGATCCTTGATGCACAAGAGATCGGTGCGGATCGAGTAAAAAATCGCTCAATTTGGGTCTAAATGTGCTTCTCAAGAATCGATTTTATATTCCCTGGTTTTAAGTTAACCGGAATTCTTCCCGCCAAAAGCTTTTCGTCGTAAGTGGGTCTTCTTGCCTGATAAAAAATGCCGATGGGAATGCGCTCACCTTCCCCGTAACTCCATTCTCGGGCCCTGGTAAAAGCGGCTTCTCTATCGGAAGAATCATGCGCCTTGTCTGTGAGCTCGTAGACCCTTTTGTTGTAAAAATCATACGTATTAAAAAAGGTGAAACAGGGTTGAAGCACATCAATAAAGGCAAAACCTTGGTGTTTGACGGCGGCTTTCATCAAGAATTGGAGATGCTTTGGTTTACCCGAAAAGCCCCTGGCCACAAAGGTAGCTCCGGAAGAAAGCATCAGCTCTATGGGATTCAAGGGTTCTTCAGGGCTTCCCCCGGGGGTTGATCGCCCTTTAAAGCCTGCGGGACTGGTAGGGGTAAACTGACCGGTTGTGAGTCCATACACTCGGTTGTTATGGACGATAAAAGTCACATCAATATTTCTCTTGGCACTAAAGATAAGATGTTCGATACCCTCGCCATAAGCATCTCCATCACCGGCATGGCCAATTACCACCAAATCCGGATTGGCCAGCTTGATCCCGGTAATTGGAGGAGGGACTCGTCCATGAATGGAGTAAAAGCTATTCACTTTAATATAGTCTACTATCTTGGCATGACACCCTATTCCGGATGCCAGGACCAGCTTGTTAAGGTCAAGACCTTCTTCTGTAAGATCGGCCAAGACCTTTTTTATAGAATTTAAAATACCGAAATTACCACAACCCGGACACCATGTGTTTTGGGCATAGGTTTCTAATTCTTTAACTGTTGTCACGAGAGCACCTCCTTTACCTTTTCTAACAGAAGATCCACTGTAAAAGGACGACCGTCGAAACGCAAAATCATATCGTCAATACAGATACCATGAGCTGAAAGGAGTTTTGCCAGTTGGCCGGTAGCATTAACCTCTACATCAATGATCTTATCCGCATCAGACAAAACTTCTCTTAAAGGTTTTATGGGTAATGGCTCGAGCACCAGGGGCTGAACCACCTTAAGTCCTAATTCTTCGGCCACTTCTATACAGGACCCTTTGGTAGAGCCCCAGCAAAGGAGAACAGTCTTTGATTCAGGATCACCATAAACTTTTACCTGATCATGGAGGGAAAGTTCATCTTCCATCGTCTTTTTTTTGCGTAAACGTTTTTGCTGCATCCTGACGATTTGATCGGACTCTTCAGTGGTTATACCATATTCATCATGCTCATAAGAGGTTGCTTTAACCATGGCCGCCGGATTTCCGGGAAAGGCCAGCGGGGAAATGCCGTTTTGAGTATCCAGATATCGTTTATATTCTCCTTGACCATCCCAAAGGAGCGGATCTTCGGATTTTACCTTATCCGGATCCGCGTCAAAGCTGAATATGCTCTCGCTTAAGTGTTTGTCAGAAAGGACAAAGCAAGGGATCTGAAACTTCCAGGCAAGGTTCATGGCCAAGCCCGTCAGATAAAAGGCCTCCTCAGCATCTCCGGGAGCCAGAACCACCTTTGCAAACTCCCCATGACCGGAATTAATGACAAAAGAAAGGTCGCCTTGCATGGTGTAAGTGGGCACTCCCGTACTCGGCCCGGGTCTTTGGACCATTACAAATACAATCGGGAACTCACCCTGGCCGGATAAACTCAAAGCCTCGGTCATCAGGGCAAATCCACCGCCCGAAGTGCCAACCATGGTCTTGGCGCCGGCATAAGCGGCTCCCAGAGCCATAAGGGCAACGCCAATCTCGCTTTCGGGGTGTATTGTTACCACACCTAAGTCATCTTCATGTTCTGCCAGGTAGTGAAGAATGGCAGATGCAGGGGTCATGGGGTATGCGATATACATATTGAGCCCGGCCTGCACCGCCCCCAGGGCAATGGCCTCGTTGCCTGACACCAATGGAAGCATTTTTTGATTCAGATTGGGAACGGAGAACCAGGCTTTTTCTACCTGGTTATAAGCCAACTGAGCAATCTTAATATTTAAATCGACTTCCTTTTCTATGGTATCCATCATGACCTTTTCCAACACCGGCCACTCAATATTCAAAACTTTGGCCAGTGCCCCCATGGCGGCCGTGTTTCTCATAATGGGTGCTCCTTCCAACTCCTTGACCAGACCCATAAAGTCAACGCCGACTCCTTGGGCCTCCACTTTTTTAGAATCATAGAGAATCACTCCACCGGAGTTAAGCCGATGTTTGTGTTTTTCTATCGCATCCTGGTTTAAGGCCACGATGAGATCCACTTTTTCCTTGTGAGCTAGGATTTTCTTTTTTGAGGCCCTTATAATGGAAAAATTGTGCCCGCCACGAATAAGCGAGGGATAATCATCGTAGAAAAAAATACGATAGCCATTTCTATTCAAAAGTCTGGATAGTGTCTGACCGGCTTGCCGGATACCATCACCCGCTTTTCCACCAATGAGAATCGATATTTCTTTCATGGTGAATCTCCTAAGATTTATAAAGAGTGTAAATATGACTCATTTAAAGTTGACAGTATCGTAAAAAGTCAAAAAACATCATTTTTTGTCATTCCGGCGAAAGCCGGAATCCAGTGTTTTTAGAAACTTATGACTGACCTGGACCCCGTCTTTCGCCGGGGTGACGACTTTTTACGAGGCCGTCAAAATTGAAAGTATCGTAAAAAGTCACAATCCGTCAAAGTTACAACGGACAAAGTCTTACGACTAATCATCTTCTATTATAATGGCTTGAGCTCCGCATTCTTCTGCAGCCTGCCTCACAATCGCTTGGTATTCTCCGGGGACTTCATCAACCTTAACGATGGACTTCAGTTGATCCTCATCATATTTAAAAATCTCGGGACATAGATCGTTGCAGCGTCTGTCTCCCATACAATTTTCTGTGACTTTTACTTTCATGTTCTCCTCCTTTGATTTATAAAAAAACTATTTAAAAAATAATTCGAATGGTCCAGTTTTAAATTGGATTACTGTTTAAAACTAATCTATCTGAATACAAGAATAATTTAAAGAAATAAGATGTTACTACTAAGGCTCTCTCAAAAAAACTTCACATTTTGGATGCCGATTCATCCCGGCTGGCTGCGTTACGAAAATTCGAAATGTGCCTGATATTCCTTAAGTTTTCATGCCTTACCAGCCGGGCGCCTCAACTCCCAAAATTGTAAATTTATTTTTTCGTGAACCCTAATTAAATTGCTGACCAATAGCTTTTCCGTAATTTTGACAAGCGCGCAACCCTTCATCGGTTTCCAAAATCTGTTCTTTCAGATCTAATGCACCCAAATCGACCATATCCATTTTGAAAACATGAAGCATGGTATCATAGATCATATTTGCAGATTCCCCGCTGTGAGTATAGGAACCGAAAGCTCCGCCCATTTTTCCTACCAAATTTGCCTTCTCAGCCAAAAAAAGAAAGGTTTTCATGCCGGCGGTTAAATCTCTATGATACGTCGGACAGCCGAAAATAAATCCATCGTATCCTTCCAGATCTTTTTCACTTTTTATTTCAGAAATCTTTTTCAGTTCAGCACCATTTTCCGTTATACGGATTCCTTCACCAATATATTCCGCCATTTTTTCCGTATTTCCTGTTCTACTGTAATACGCAACCAATACATTTTTCATTTTTAATCTCCTTTCTTTGTTAGTATTTTAAATTTGTCGTGCCAGGCACACTTATTACAATACGTTTCGGTCTCTTTGCCTATTTCAGGAATTTCAGAATCACTAACATCAGAATCAAAGCAAATCACACCATCCCGGCCTTCAAACTCATAGGTTTCATACTCATCGGCCGGATCTTTCACATAAAATTTAATACACCCGCAAACTGGACATTTCATATGGCTCACCTCTTATTCAACCCTGGAAAAAGCTTTGATATTGGCTTTGCAAACCGGGCATGTTTCAGGCGGCTCATTTTCACAGGTATAGCCGCAAACGGAACACACATAATAACATTCCACCTCTTCCGGATTATCCAGATTGTCCAGAGCTTTTTGGTAAAGGTCGGCATGCACCTTCTCAACAGCATTGGCATATGTGAAGCTGCGCTCCGCCGCTTTATTACCCTCTGATTTTGCCGTTTCGATCATGGGCGGGTACATATTTTCAAATTCATGGGTTTCACCGGCAATGGCTTCTTTAAGGTTCTCAGCGGTAGTTTTAATGGCCTTGAGTGCCCTCAAATGAGCATGTGCATGAACGGTTTCTGCGTCTGCAGCCGCCCTGAAGAGTTTACCAACCTGAGGGTAGCCTTCCTGATCCGCCTTTTTAGCAAATGCCAGATATTTACGGTTGGCCTGTGATTCACCTGCAAATGCTTCCAATAAATCTTGTTCTGTTTGACTCATTAATCTTCTCCTTTCTAATTTTAATTAGTTTCCATCCAGAAATAGCCCTTTTCTCTCCGAGCCGGAGGCCGCAATCTCTGCGCCTGCCCCGTGAAATGCGGAGCCTATTTCTCTGGGGTCAATCTGCGGAATTACTTGTGAGGGGTGCCACTTGTACGCCTCCGCGTAATTCCTTATTCTCTCTTTTTTATTTAGTCTTTAAAAACAAATTTTCCCCCAATAAACCCCGCAATGCCAGCCCCAGTAAGCATGACCAAGTTAATCAGAAGAAATAACAAATTGCTCGATGAAGTTGCTGCCTGGGGATCAATGAAAAGCCATACCACCAAAATGACCGCCGTTAATGAAACCACGGCAGCGCAAATGATCTTAGTTTTAAACAGCCGAGTCAGTTGGCCTCTGTATTTTTTCTGCCATTCGATATACCCTGAAAAAAGGACCAACGGCAGGGTAAGAACAACAAATATCAGATTGTAAAAAGCTGCTTTACTTAGACCGCTGAAATTAAATAATGCAGCTAAAACAATAAATATAACAGAAGCTGGAAGTACTCCGTTGGGGATGTGGACCGAAATCGGGTGGACATGATGTTTTACCATTAGATCGAAAATAAAGTTTAGTTTTGAGTTGAAAATAGGTGGTTCAGGTTTTGAATCCATCTTTTTGGCTTCAGGTGCCGGCTGATCCATTTCCGTCTCCACCGGTTCTTCAGAAACTATCTCAATAAATTCGCTTCGATCAGCTCCGCACACAGGACATTCTTCAGGTGGTTCATCCCCCTCATGTATGTAACCGCACACCGTACATTGCCACTTTTTCACAGAACCTCCTTTTTGTTTAAAATTACCACAATTTCTTCAAAAGTTATGGAGAATGATTCTATCTCGCAGAACAGGAAGAATATTGGGCGCACCTTCGCCTCAGTTAGTACATTAGCAATTTTTTAGAAGTTATACTTAAATTTTGCACAAGTCGGAGACTTCCATATACAAGATTCAATTTATAAGTTATCTTGCTTCCATGGGTACAAAACTGCACTTATCCGGGCCGCAGTAATCGCCAATATATTGGGAGTCGGGACGGTAAAGCACCGGTTTGGACGCAGCACCTCCAAATTGCTCTTCAATAACATGAGCGGCCCATCCGGTGATCCTGGCAATGGCAAATAACGGTGTAAAGAGATCTGTCGGTATTCCCATATAGTAATAAAGAGATGCGCTGTAAAAATCGACATTGACATAAATATCTCTTCCCTTCCTCTGTTTAAAGGCTTCCTTGCTCTTTTTTTCAAGAACCTCAGACATTTCGTACCATTTAGGTTTTCCGGTACGCTCGCCCATTTTCTTGGACATGGGTGCAAGGATATGGGCCCGGGGGTCATCGGTTTTATAGACCGCATGACCCAGCCCCATAATCTTGCCGCCGGTATCGAGCAAATTGTTCACATACGCTTCAACCCTGTCAACAGTCTCTATATCGAGAAGCATCTCCATAACCCGTGTATTTGCACCACCGTGCAATTCTCCGGATAAAGAACCAACCCCGGCAGCAACGGCCGAATACATGTGAGCTCTTGTTGATGCCACCTGACGGGCTGAAAATGTTGAGGCATTAAAAGAATGCTCTGCATGCAGTACCAGACAGGTATCAAAAAAGCCGGCCAGTTCATCATCTGGAATTGTCCCGTTAAGCATATAAAGAAAATTGGCTGCATGACTCAAGTCTGGATCCGGCTCAACAGGTTTCTTATTGTTCCGGATACGGTCCCATGCGGCTACGATGGTTGGAAATTTCGCGATGAGTTTTATGGCCATACGAACCGCTGCTTCACGCGAATGTTCTTTTGTATCAGGATCATGATGCGCCAACATCCCAACCGCCGCCTGGAGTATGTCCATGGGAAGAGCGTCTTTGGGCCTTGTTTCAAGGGCTGCTATCACCTCAGGTGGGATCCGCCTTTCTCCGGCAAGCTGTTTCTTGAAGTTTTCAAGTTCTTCTTTTTGAGGCAGTCTTTCAAAAAGAAGAAGATAAACAACCTCTTCAAATGAAACTTTTCCGGCCAGATCCTGGACAAGATACCCCCTGTAAATCAATCTGCCAACAGTACCGTCAACATCGCTGATCCTGGTTGTTGCGACTTTAAAACCCCGGAGGCCGGTATTTAAAATCGGTTGACATGCTTCCATTTTACACCTCCGTTTCTGTTTTTTTGGGTAAAATAATTAAAAACAATCACAAAAAACCAAGGAAGCAAATCCATAAAAAGTGATTCTTTGATTTCGTTTTTCTATATTTTCGTTCTTTGTTGATAAATAAATTTTCTTTATTTCATATTACTATTTAACCATTAATCAAAATTCGTGCCAAATTTTTTAAAAAAAATTAAAACCCGATAACAGCGACCAAAGGGGCATTCTTGTATTAAAACAAGTAAAACCTTTCTGCAAACGTCGAGTGTGCCGAAAGAGGAAAGTCATTGAAAGCGAATCTGTAGAATGCTACCGCAACCTTTTGATAACAAAGCAAAATTGATAAAATTTGCGCTCCTGAAGGCTAAACCATTTTCAAAAATAATTTATGCGGATTTTAGGTATAACAAGGCATAGTAATAAAATTTGATGAATATTTAATTATTCACATAAGATGATCCGGGGAGGAAAAGCATGGGACGAAATTAAAAAAATGTCTCATATTTTAGGCGTGAAACATAAGTGTACCATGAGACATGTGGCAAAGAGAAGATTCTTTAATGGTCATTTGTGTGGATTTTTTTTTGAGCATTCAGGACAAAGACCGGTAAATTCAAGGTTGTGTCCGATTATCTCAAAAACCGTTGCCTCATAAAGCTCATCTTCGAGTTGGTTCAACGGCGCAATCGGAACATTGTCTACCCGGTTACAGCGTACACAGCGGATATGATAATGTTTGTTTGTATCCCAATCATAGCGCTTCAGAGATCCGCTAAGTTCCAGTTTCTGGATTTCTCCCATTTGGGCAAGTACTTCCAGATTTCGGTAAACCGTACCAAGGCTGATTCGTGGAAGGCGACGGCGTACAACTTTATAAATTTCATCTGCACTGGGGTGCGTATTTAGCTTTCGCAACTCTTCCAGAATCACCTGGCGCTGTTTGGTAATCCTGCGATTGATTTCCTGCAGCAAATTTTCCCCTATCAGGTAATAAGTTCATGGAACCATTTTTAATTCCTAAGCTGAAAAAAAACTTGTGTCAAGTGTGAAATATGGCGGAAGAGGTCATTTGCCCACCGAGCTTACCCAAATGACCCGAAAGGAAAAGATTTGGTTTGATAATCAATTCTGGCCCTTTTAACCCGAATCCTGTCTTCAAAGGAACAATAAATCTCATCAAACTCGGGGAACAGGCATACTCTTAAAATTATATGCTGAACACAAAATCCCCGATTTTCTATGAACCATCGGTTTTCCTCGGGTTTACGGGAATCGTAGTAACCGGTACCGGAGATTCTTTTAAAACTTTTTCAGTGACACTTCCAAAGCGAAAATGCCCCCTTTCCCCTTGGCTTGCCATTACCACCAAGTCAACCTTTTCTTTATCAATCAGTTTTAAAATTTCCATCGCCGGGTCACCGACGGCAATGTGTTTAATGTACAAAGGGCACCCTTCCAAATACTTATCGCAAATTTGATCTAGCCGGCGTTTGGCCGATTTGTTTGCCCATTTCATGAGTTTGTCGATGTGAGCTTTGTCAAATTCTCCGTACCATGATACGTGATGGGCAATATCTTCAATAACGTATAGCACGTGAATTTCCGCTCCGTATTGCATGGTCAGCGATGTAACATAAGGCAAAGCCTTTTGAGCGCTGCTTGAGAAATCCGTTGGCCACAGCACCTTTTTTACTTCCAGCTCAGCTTCGCTTGCATCCATTATAAACCTCCTTGAAATGGCATTATTTGAAATCGCTTTAAAAAATAACCTTTCACACATAATAACTACTATAAGGTAGTTGTAAAGTTTCTTGAAATTAAAAGTATGCTTAAACCGGGCCAATAAATTCAAAGCTTATGCAAAAGATTTACCCTGTTGTGTCTCACTTTAAGAAACTATCAAGATTGGGGAGTGATAAAAAAGATCATCAAGAAGTATCGATTTGACAAAGTCATAATCTGCACTACAATAAAATTATAACCAAAACTTTTCAATGGATACTAAAAAAAAGGAGTATTAACTCATGTATGAAAAAAATGAATTGTGTAAAAAGATCACAGCATTATATCCGGATATCGGAGAATGCGGAATCGACGTAAGTGTAGAGTATGATGAAGAACAAAAAGCATGGGTAGTGGACCTGAAAAAGGATCATCACGAACTCAGAACATTTCTCGAAGACGGGGACGCTGAATTGTGTATGGGAGGAAAGCAATGTGTCAGTCTCGGCATTGAAATAGCCCAGTTAAGAGACAACATAAAATTATTACAGTGCGTAATATAGGTTATAAGTTCATTGCAAAAAGGATGAGAAAGGAGGTTGTATGGAGCGTTTCGAATATGAAATTACCCAACACTCTGCGGATACTTTTGATAAGGTTATCTATTTTTGTAGTGAGTCTGGCCAATGCGGTATTGATGAAGTCTCAAAAGATCAGACAAGAATTTTGGCTGATATTCTGAACAACCGGGGAAGTAAAGGCTGGGCGCTTGTCCAAATTTCTTTCGGCAAGGATGGCGTGATGGCCTTTTGGAAACGTCGTATTGAAGACAAAAAGAAATAGCCGTGGGAAACAAGATCAAATGTTGGGCTTCACTTAATTAAAACAAAATCTTTTCGGGAGGTCTTCGTTCGGGGACATGTTCGTGGGGAATTTTATCCTGGTTCCATTCCTCTGATACATAAAGGCTACAATAGCAACTGCCGTATTCTTCAACATCCGGCGCCCTGTATACACATGGACAAAGTATATCTTTGTCATTATCTTTATTTCCGGAAGCCAGCCTGCAGGGGCATGCCATGTAGTCGTAGCGCTTCTTGTTGGTAATCAGGGCTTCAAGCAGTTCAAATACCCGCTCTCTATTCTTGTTAAAAAAATATCCCTTGGACTCCTGAGTTTTCTTCAGCATTTCATAGAGTTTTGCGACTTCCATTATAATCCGAGCGCCTCCCTTATCTCATTTTCTTTAAATCCCACGATGACTTTATCACCAATGATAATTGTAGGAAAAGAACATTTGGGATTGAATTTTCTGACATCTTCCAGTATTGCCTTGCGTTCTTGTCCTTCCAAAAGATCGACGTCAACAAAATCATACAATACTGTGCAATCGCTAAGGAATTTTTTGGTGGACTTGCAATGGCTACAGGTGCTTAGAGAATATATTTTCACTGTGTTGTAAGACATATGAGTATCCTTTCACCATAAATTTTTAGCCGGAGATAATAAAGCACACTTAATGGAATTTTACAACTATTTCTTCAAAGGCTTTGCGCCATTTGGGCGGAGCCAATTCCATGTCTTTATTGAAATATCCAACAGCCAGCAAAAGCGGAATCCAGTAATTATCCGGGATGTTGAATTCCTTTCGCACCGCATCGTGGTCAAATCCGTCCATGGGGTGGGTGTCAAGTCCAAGGTTTTTTGCGGACAACATCAGTGCCATGGCAAAAAAGCCTGTATTTTTACAGGCAAAAGCCAGCTGTTTGTCTTCACTTTCCCCGTAAAGGGATGTACGGGCATCTATGAACCATTGACGCTGATTCTCGTTCATAGCTTTAGCCGTAATCATCTCTTGAAAATTTTTTTCAACAAACTGGTGACCTTCTTTCCACCCATCTTGATCAGCCAGCACAATTAGCGTTACTGGCGCTTCGCTGACTTTGGGCTGGTTCCAGGCCAGACTCTGAAGGCGCGTTTTATCTTCATGCTCTCTTAAAATAATCAGACTCCACGGCTGAAGATTAAAACTTGACGGCGTCTTTGCCGCAGTTTCAATCATTGCTCTCAGTATTTCATCTGAAACGTCTTTATCCGGATCAAAAAAATTAACCGCTCGTCTATTATTAATAACATCTATAAATTCCATGATTAACTCCTTGATTTACTAGTTAGTGTCTATCCATAAATGGTAGATTTTGGTTTTCGGCAAGGCCCGAGCTAGTTTTCAACCGCCCCGAAAACGTCACGGGATCTCCGACAGGCATAGCGCGCTATTTCGAGGATTGAAAACGAGCGAGAACGCCGCCGAGGGCCAAAAGATGCCGTTTATGGATAGACAATAGTTAATTGAGCAGGTTCCTCACTTTCTCCGGATCCGTAACCGGTGGTTTGCACGATTTGCCCATACAAACATAGGCTGTGGTCTTGTTATCTATTCTTTTAACCGATGAGATAAATGGAAGCTGTCGGGCCAGCCTGCTACGGATGGTATTATCTACAAGCATAACCGCCTTGCCGGGAATAAAGAAAGAATTTACGCTTCTTAGCATTGAGCGCGTATCTTCCTCGTTACGATCCCCGTCGATTACCACTTCAACCGGTTTTAGCCGTGATATAATCAGGGCAACAAGAAGTTCCGGGGCTGAATCCGGCTGTGAATTAATTCTTGATAGAACACTTTCTAAAGTTCGTTCGACCACGGTCGAATATTTCCCTGAATCGGCAAACCTTGCAAGACGCAATGCATTCAAAACA
>JAYEFV010000224.1:0-3471 GCA_034658755.1 Thermodesulfobacteriota bacterium
ATTCGATGTTCAACGTTCGATGTTCTATGTTCGACGTTCATCTTTTATATGCCCTCAAGGTGTGGATTCTACATTAAAATATGTTGAAGCTGAATTTACGATAGGTCAGTAGCCCTGCATTTGTTGTTGGTCTTGAAACACGATCTTCCCGCCAACCATGGTTAACACCGCCTTGCCTTTCATATCCCAGCCGTTAAAAGGGGTGTTGCGACTGAGTGACCGGAAATTATCTGCATTTACACGATACGATCTTTCGGGGTTAATTATGGTAATATCAGCATGGCGCCCGATAAGCAAACCATTTTCCAGCCCGAGTATGCTCGCCGGGTTGGTCGACATTTTTTCAACAAGAACAGTCATGGAAATCACACCATTTTCAACCAGCTTTAAAGCCAGAGAAACCGAGGTTTCAAGCCCGATGATACCATTTGCCGCCCGGTCGAATTCCACCTGTTTTTCAATGAAAGAATGAGGTGCATGATCGGTGGCGATAACATCGATTGTTCCGTCCGCTAACCCCCGGCAGATAGCTTCCCGGTCCTGGCCGGACCTCAAAGGTGGATACATCTTGGCATTGGTATCATATTTTTTAACAGATTCATCTGTAAGTGTAAAATAATGAGGCGCGGTTTCAGCCGTAACCGGTATCGCTCTGTTTTTTGCATCCTTTATGGCCCTTACAGATTCCCTTGTGCTGACATGGGCGATGTGAACGGGAACTCCCGTCAATTCACACAGGGCGATATCCCTTAACACCATTATACTTTCAGCAGCATTGGGTATCCCTGCAAGCCCCAGTCGCGTTGCAACACCCCCTTCATTCATCGCACCGCCGGCAGCCAAATCAAGCTCCTCACAATGGGAAATAACCGGCAGATCAAATCCTTTTGAATATTCCAGGGCTCTTCGCATAAGCTGGCTGTTCTTCACCGGGTTGCCGTCATCGGATATGGCAATGACACCGGCTTCTTTTAACTCTCCATATTCACAAAGACCGTCTCCTTTAGACCCCTTGCTGATTGCGGCAACCGGATAAACACGAACCGTGTCCGCTGCTTGTGCCTTTTGTAAGATATATTCCGTAACCTGTCTGCAATCATTGACCGGATTTGTGTTCGGCATACAGCATATTGCTGTAAAGCCGCCAAAAGCCGCAGCCAGACAGCCGGTTTCAATGGTCTCTTTGTATTCATGTCCGGGCTCGCGCAGATGGACATGCATATCGATTAAACCGGGGGTCACTATTTTATCTGAAGCATCTATTATTCTGGCTTCCGGATATTCATCGCCCGCCACACCCTCCTTTTTTATTTCAACGATCTTACCGTTTGCGATAAGGATATCCATTATGCCGTCTAAATTTCCCGGATCAATAACCCGGCCGCCCTTAATCAGCATCAGCATTTCGTGCACCTCCTGTCACCAGATATAAAAGAGCCATGCGCACGGCCACACCGTTTGTTACCTGATCAAGGATAATAGAATACGGCCCGTCTGCAACATCATAAGCAATTTCAACTCCCCTGTTTATAGGCCCCGGATGCATAATCAGAACATCATCTTTGGCTTTTTTCAGTTTTGCTTTTGTCAACCCGTACACGGTTGAATACTCACGTTCTGATGGAAACAAAAAGTTTTGTTGCCGCTCCTTTTGTATTCTTAACATCATAATAACATCTGCATCACGCATAGCCTCTTCCACATCGAAGGTAACCGAAACACCAAGGGCTTCGATACCCTTGGGAATCATGGTACGAGGACCTGCCAGAACAACGTGGGCGCCCATTTTTGTGAACCCGATACTGTTTGATCTTGCAACCCTGCTGTGGGATATGTCGCCGATTACGGCAATTCGCAGACCGGATATTTCTCCTTTATTTTCTCTAACCGTCATCAGATCAAGAAGGGATTGGCTTGGGTGAGCGTGCATGCCGTCACCTGCATTGATAATCGAAGGCTTCAGCATGCCTGCTATCATATGAGGGGCGCCTGCCGAACTATGCCGTATTACGATTACATCAGGATTCATGGCTTCAAGATTTCGCGCGGTATCGATCAGAGTTTCCCCCTTGACCATGCTGCTGGAACTTGCAGATATGGAAAGACTGTCGGCACTGAGTCGCTTGGCGGCAATATCAAAAGATGTGCGAGTACGGGTACTGGGTTCATAAAAAAAAAGAACTACGGTCTTGCCCCTTAGCGTTGGAACTTTTTTGATGGGCCTTTGGGATATCTCCTTCATTCTGTCCGCCGTGTCCAAAATCAAGGTGATTTCGTCAACAGAAAGGGACTCCATATCCAGGATATCTTTTTTTAAAAACTGCATGCTTCATCCGATTTACGAAAGTTTTAAGTGTCTGTTTAAAAAGATTAATTTTATTACCTAAGACCTAAATCTTATAACCTACCCCGGATACTGCAAAAATAACAAATCACAAGCATCAAATTCCAAATAAATTCCAAACTACAAGTTCCAAATTTCAATACGGTACAAAAGTGATTGTTTTTTTGTTTGGAATTTTGAATTTCGGGCATTGTAATTTGTTTGTCATTTGTGATTTGTTATTTGGAATTTCCACAAACTCAACGATTTTGTGAACGGATACTTTTAAATTAATTTTCACTATACAAGTCACTTACTGTCGGGATCTTTACTTGAGTAATCGACCAATTCTGTTCCACCTGGCCCCAAAATTTTCCTTGTCCCAGGACCAGTAAATGATTAAGGCTTTACCTTTTACCGCCTTCAAATCGACAAAGCCCCAAAACCTGCTGTCATAACTCTGATCCCGGTTGTCTCCCATTACAAAAAGTGAATGTTCGGGAACAACAACCTGTCCGAAATTATCCCTGGGTTGTATAAGCGACGGAAAAATATTAGGGTCTGTATGAATACCATAGTCATGATTGAGCAACGCGTGGTTCACATAAACCTTTTTGTCACGCACCTCAATTACATCTCCTGCAACGCCGATGACCCGCTTGATAAAATCCTTGCTGGGATCCTCGGGAAATTTAAAGACGATGATATCCCCGCGTTTCGGGTTTTTTATCGGAATAATAGTTGTCTGTGAAAATGGAATCTTGACACCGTAAATAAATTTATTGACCAGGATGTGATCTCCGATCAAAAGCGTCTGCTTCATGGAACCCGAGGGGATTTTAAACGCCTGAATGATAAAAGCACGGATAAACAAGGCCAGAACGATGGCCACAAGGATCGCTTCAATATTTTCCCGAAGGCCGCTCTTTTTTTTTGTACGGACGTCCTCTTTATCAGATTTAGCAGAATTGTTTTTCTTCAAGTTTATATAACACCTTCCCAATTTCAAGTTAAATAGGACACAGATTTTCGCAGATATACACAGATAATATTATTATTTATTAATTTAAGAATCTTGACAATCTGTGTTCATCTGTGTCCAAAAAAGGAAATCCCTATACTCTTCAATTATAGAAAAAAAATATGCC
>JAYEFV010000225.1:0-13247 GCA_034658755.1 Thermodesulfobacteriota bacterium
TTTATAGCTACCTTACAGGTTGAAAATTTGAAGCCCAAAATCTTGTAATACTTGTCAAATAAAGGCATTTTTTTGACAAATATTGTCAAACACGTTTGGTACGCAAGCTACCGATATTAAGTTAAGCATTTGAATTCAAATCGATTTCTTCTTTTTCGAAATTGCATCTCAAATATTGCATGATTTTTGCATAAGGTATATAAATTATTTTTTATTCAAAGTACAGATTAACCTTAAAACCGTTAACCAATATTGGATAAATCCACTTAGTGAAAGGGCAAACCCGCTGAAAAGCGGGGACGCAAAGCCACGGGTCTAAGGCTTAAAAGCTACGACAGCCGGGTTGCCAAATAGGTGTAGGACTTCTATCGTTCGAAGCAACAGGCATTTTGCTTGAACCATTAAACGGCGCCTTTCTCTTTAAGAAGTTATCCAATGCAAAGAGAAAGAGACGCGTGTTATGGTTAGAAATTTAAGTAAACATCGATTCAACTGTTCTTTTCTTTTTTGGTTTATTCTCTTAACACTAAATTTCCTATTTTTCTTTATACTTAATTCTTCAGCCGCAACCCAGGTTTCGCTTATGTGGGATCCGAACAGTGAACCGGACTTGGCCGGCTACAGAGTTTTTTGCCGCGGGGAAGGTCAATTGTATGATTATAATAACCCTATCTGGGAAGGCACAAGTACTAACTGCACAATTTCTGATCTGGATGAAACTAAAACCTACTATTTTGTTTCAAGAGCTTTTGACAATTACGGATTGGAAAGCATTGATTCCAATGAACTGGTTCTTGAGGCAGACACAACACCTGACAATCAGGCACCCATAGCAGATGCAGGCCCGGATCAGATCGTTAACGAAGGGCAGGCTGTTTTGCTGAACGGCTCGAATTCAACCGATCCGGATGACGGCATTGCATCTTATCACTGGTTTCAGATTGGGGGGCCTGCAGTAAATCTATCTGATCCTGATGTAAAGCAACAGACCTTTACAGCACCCGATGTAGGTCCAGAGGGTGCTGCTCTGAGCTTTGAACTCACTGTTGCCGATTACAACGGGCTTCAGAGTAACGATTCGTGTGTGGTGAATGTTACCTGGCAGAACGAACCGCCTCAGGCGAACGCCGGACTTGATCAGACTGTAAATGAAGGGAGTGTTGTTACCTTAGATGGATCTTATTCTTTAGATATTGATGACGGCATTGAGAGCTATTCGTGGAATCAAATCAGCGGCCCGGCGGTTATCCTTTCAAATCCAGCGTCATGCCAGCCGACCTTTACGGCGCCAAACGTTGAATCGGATGGTGTTTCTCTTACTTTTAATCTTACGGTAACCGATGCCGACGGACTGAAAAATACTGACTCGTGTATTGTCAATATCAGTTGGCAAAACGAACCGCCAATTGCAGTTGTTACTCCAGATTATATGGAGGCTACAGAGGGGACTTTAATTGCATTGGATGGATCAGCCTCAACGGATTCTGATGATGGCATTGACTCATATCTTTGGTCCCAGGTCGAGGGAGATCCTGTCTCCTTGTCAGACTCCACATCAGCTGTAACGACGTTTACTGCGCCGAAAACAGAACCGCTTGGTAAAAATATCAAATTGAAATTGACGGTAAAAGACCATGGAGGGCTTCAAGGTACGGCAGATAGTTCTATTTATGTCATGCAAAACGAACTTCCGAATAATTCACCTGCTGTTGATTTCAGCTATGCCACAAGGAAAAAATTAGTTACATTCACCGACCGTAGCACTGACAGTGACGGAACCATTGTATCATGGTTTTGGGATTTTGGCGACGGCAAAACCAGCACTGAGCAAAACCCCGGGCATAGATACCGAAAGATCGGAAATTACTCAGTCACCCTCACTGTTACCGATGATGGCGGGGTAAACAATTTTACATCGAAAAATTTAACTGTTACAAAATAAAAATTGATAAAGAAATATTAAGAGGATATTCCTGTGGGGTCAGCGATGGCCCCACTTTTTTATTTTAAAGCCCAATTGTGGACATCCCATTCCGTTCTGATGCTTGACTTCTGCCTTAACCCCTCATCAACAATCCGGGACGTATTCCGGAATGGTCATGCAATTATGCGTTTTTCTATCTCGAATATTTTGAAAACAATTAATCCACAATCTGAAAATAATCAAGAAATGTTATATTCCAGTGGTAGTGGGTGTAATTGTAAGTGTTTGACCGTCCGTCCACATGCGTACGGCGCCGTTACGGGCGGTGCCCAGTATGCGGCATCCCTTCTCCTTATACCTTTTTAAAACCCATGGGTGTGGAAATCCAAATCTGCTTTTCCATCCGGATGAAATAATGATTACTTCAGGGTCGACCTTTTCTATGAACGTTTCCGTACTTGATGTTTTGCTGCCGTGGTGCGGTGCTAAAAGGACGGTGCTTTTGAGTCTGTCACCGGCAATTGCCGCCAATTCATATTCCGCCCGGGCCTCGATATCCCCGGGGAACAGAAAGGATTCTGCTCCGAACGATGCTTTCAGGACCAGGGAATTATTGTTTAAATTACGCCATGTTTCCTTCTTTCCTTTCTCAATGAAATCCACCGGCGGATAAAATATGTCAATACATACGCCGTTAATGTGGTGGATGCCGGCGATTTCCTTGTATTCGGGCATATGAATTTTGTTTCTTTGAATGGCTTCCATGAATTTTCTATATGCGACCGTGTTTGCCGCTTCATTATTTGTCCATACGTTTTTTACATTAAAGTGTTCGGCAATATATATGAGCCCGTTTAAGTGATCACTGTTGGGATGGGAAAGAACAAGGGTGTCAACAGTTTTGATTTTTTTTTGCCATAAAAACGGGGCAATAATCCTGGCCCCTGTATCAAAAATGCTGTTATCGGAAAACCCCCCGCCATCTATTAGAATGTTGTATCCTTCCGGAAGTTCCATAAGGGCCGCATTGCCATGCCCAACGTCTATCATTGTCACCCTGAGATCATCATGCCAGAAGCGGTTATTGAGCCAGTAGCAAGCATCGGCGCTCAAAGCCAGAATAACCAGCAGTACAGCGATTGCCGCCGATTTTTGTATAAAACTTTTGCCCGGCGCGTCGTTTTCTTCGTCCGGGACGTTATCTTTTTCTGTCGATGTTTTTGATGAAACATATCTCAGGTTTAAAACAGCCCAAAACAGGATATAAAAACAGCAGATCTCAAAATAACTTGGGGTTACGGTTTTTACAGCCGCAAAAGGCAGATCTGCAAAAAATTTAACCATATCCATGGTCTGTGCCAGAACAAAAGCACCTGCCTTGAGGCACCCTAAAGCCACTGAAACGGTCAACGGATATAAAAACACGGCCAGCAATCCCAGAGGAACCACCACAAAACCGATCAGGGGAACAATAATAAAGTTTGCGAGAAGTCCTACCAGAGAAATCTGGTTAAAGTAAAACATGGCAAGGGGCATGGTGCCGAGGATAGCAAAAAAAGAAACCATGAAAAAATAAAACAGTTTTGTTGCAGCTTTAATACGTTTTGGCTTTTTAATCCCACTTGAATCAGGCTGCCATGGAATTTGTACTCGAGACAGGCCGTATAGTATTGCAAGAACAGCGGTAAAGGAAAGCTGGAATGAAATTGAAAAAAGCGACGGCGGATGAACAACAAGGATCAGCAGTGCCGCCACTGCAAGGGTGTTCATGGGGTCATGTTCTCTTTCAAATAAAAATGCCGCCAAAAACAATATAACCATAATGACCGCTCTTTGGGTGGAGGGCGACATCCCTGAAAGCAGACCGTATATAATTACAGGAATGACGGATAAGATTACCGCCCCCTTTTTCGTCCATGCATGCCACAACAAAAATTTAATATGAGAAAGGAGATACTTGAAAAATAAAAATGCGCCGGTGGCCACAATACCGATATGAAGTCCTGAAATGGCCAAAAGATGACCGATCCCTGCGCGGTTAAATGCTTGTTTTAAATCGTTAGAAATTGAATTTCTGTCCCCAACGATCAATGCCTTCAATACACCTTGCTCCGTTCCCTGCCCTGTTTTGTCGATGAGATCAGAAATTTTCCTGCGTGTGTCTGCTATAATCATGCCGATTCCTGTCTCTGAATTTCTTTTAATCAGGGTAAGCTTGTTCGCTAAGACATAGGCAGTTCCATAAACTTTTCGAAAAGCCATATATCTCTTATAATCAAATCCTCCGGGGTTATTGAAATTTCTGATCGATTTTATCCTGCCGAAAAAAACAATTCGGTCTCCCATTAAGAGTTTAGAGCCGTTCCCCGAGACGGTTAAGCGAATCCTTCCAGTCACAGGAAAAGGCTTATCATTTCCCTCAAGAGTCTCGGTGCACAGAATGAATTTTTGTCGATGGGAATATGTTGCAACCGGTGTGTCAACAATACCGGTAATTTTCCATGAATGATCATCCTGAAAGTGGATAATGTGATGTGAAGGAAATTTTGGATCCATCCATGGCTGAATGGAAAGGTATCCCAGGGCGAAAAAAAGCACTAAGGGAATAAAAATAACGTTCCTGTTTTTGTATAGGCAATAAAGAATCAAGCATAAAAATACAAAAGCCACAAAATAAGCACAAACAGCATGACCCGAAAATTGGGAGCCCGCGGCAATGCCTGATATCATCGAAAACAGCAGGGGAACAACCGGACGGAAGTAAACACTCGTCTCGGAAATTCTAGGACTTATTGAAATCATCAGTTTTTAAATAGGGATAAATTTGTCTGTCACTATGGAATAATGGAATGTTGGCCCCGGTGAAGGAAAAATCCTGGCCCAGGCGCCGCCCCAGAGAGGCTCTGCCACGGCGGGAGGTCCAGGTTTTCAATGTAAAAATAAAAAAAAGTTTCACCGGTGGTCATCATCGTCTAAGATCAGGTTTTTGGCAGTCATTTCCACAGGTATTTCCAGCCCCAGCAAAGACAGAATCGTGGGCGCGATATCCGATAGCTTGCCGCGATCCAGAAGCTGCCTGCCCTGGGAATCGCCGGCCACGTATATCAACTCCACAGGATTGAGGCTATGGCTGGTCTTGGTCACGCCGGTTTGATAATCGATCATTTGCTCGGAGTTGCCGTGGTCGGCGGTGATCAGGATATGTGCATCAAGTTCGAGCAGACCATCGACAATCTTACCCACGCATTGGTCCACGATTTCAATGGCTTTGATCGCCGCATTCATGTCCCCGGTATGGCCAACCATGTCACCGTTGGCATAGTTTACCACAATGAACCCGTAAGGATTGTTCCGGAGACGACTCAGGAGCTCTTCCGTCACGTTGTACGCCTCCATCTCCGGGTGGCTGGCAAAGGTGGCCGGGTCAAAGCGGCTCGGGACTTCAACCTGGTCTTCGTATTTGTATGGTGTTGTTGTTTTGCCGTTAAAAAAACTGGTTACGTGCCGGAACTTCTGCGTCTCGGCAATGCGCAGTTGACGCATGCCGGCATTGGAGATGACCTCGCCGAGAAGGTTTTCCATACCACCGCCCTTGTCCAAGGCCCCCAGCATATATTCTGTAAACTCGTCCCAATAACGGGTCAGTCCCACGTAAGTCACCGCCCGCTTTGTCTTGAGTTTGCCCGGATAATTAGAATCGACAAATGCCATAGAAAGCTGGATGGCACGATCCTGGCGGTAATTCGTATGCAAAATGGAATCGCCGTCCCTGACACCATCATAGTCACCGATCACATAGGGAGGGACATATTCGTCGAACATCTCAACACCGTCCGGAGTTTTGTCCTCGTAATATGACTCTTTAACCGCAGTTTCTGCATCGGTGGATTTGCGACCTTCACAGGCAACAATACAATGATATGCAATGTCGGTAAGCTTCCAGTTCTTGGAACGGTCCATGCCATAGTACCGGCCCATAACCGTTCCGATAGAGCAGCCGCCGACTTCCTCCATCACGGTTTTAAGCTTTGCCAAGTATTCCATACAGCTGCGGGGCGGAGTGTCGCGTCCGTCTAAAAAGGGATGGATGATGATCGAGCCCTTGGGAAATTCTTGCCGCGCCCGGCGCATAATTTTGAAGAGATGTTCCTGGTGGGCGTGTACCCCCTCGTCCTGCAGCAAACCCAATAAGTGAAGACGGCTCTTGTGCTCCTTCCAATTGGCAACGAGTTTTTTCCAGCTCTCTACTTCAAAAAGTTTACCGGTGCGCAAGCCGTCATCGATGCGCTTGAGTTCCTGGATCACGATTCGTCCGGCCCCCATGTTGAGGTGGCCCACTTCGGATGACCCCTGATAGCCGTCCGGGAGTCCCACAGGCTCACCCGCACATTCCAGAAGTGTCCACGGAAAATTGTCTTTGTATCTGTCTATATTCGGCGTTTCTGCCGCAATAACGGCGTTGCCTTCTTTTTTTTCACTATATCCCCACCCATCACGAATTATCAGACATACAGGTCGCATGGCTGCCTCTCTGTTCAGATTTAGTAACCGTTTTGTTATGTTAAACAAATCTATTTCAAACCAGCGATAATATTTTCAGTAACCGTTCACGTATTTTTTGAAATCACAAATTCCAAGTACCAAATTCCAAATAAATCCCAAATCTCAAGAATCAAATTCCAAACAAATCTCAAATGCTAAATGCCGGCACGCGGCGCCTGCGCTGCGCGTGACCTAAACTATTTCGATTTTTCCAGTATTGATGAAAATATCTTTTTCAATTAGTTTGCCTTTCTTCAAGATCATAAGGTTTAATGGTCTTATAAAAAGTCCTCCAATCGTCATGCCGGACTTGATCCGGTATCCAGAACCTATTGAATTTACTGGATTCCGGCTTTCGCCGGAATGACAGAAAAATGGAAAAAACGACTTTTTACGAATGCATCAAGGTTTCGAATTTTAAATTTCGATTGTTTTTTTTGTTTGGAATTTTGAATTTCGGTCATTGAAATTTGCCTGCCCTGTTAAATAAATTATAGATTTAATGCGAAGCATTATTTAACAGGGTAAATGATTTGGGATTTGTTATTTGGAATTTCCACGAACTCAATTACTCTGTGAACGGATACTGTTTTCAAAAAGCTTTAATGTTCAAAGATTTATACCTTTACCCGTTTAATGGCGGCTCCAAGTCGGGCAAACTTTTTCTCGATCGATTCATATCCGCGATCCAGGTGGTACACGCGATTAATTTCGGATGTACCTACAGCAGTCAGACCGGCCAGAATCAGTGACGCGCTGGCCCTCAGATCCGTAGCCATCACCGGCGCACCGGAAAGCGCCGGCACTCCGGTGATCATTGCGGTATTCCCCGATATTTTAATATCGGCTCCCATCCGCTTGAGTTCGCTGACATGGATAAAACGGTTCTCAAAAATGGTTTCAGAAATAATACTAAATCCCCTTGCAACCGACATCAGCACCATAAACTGAGCCTGCATATCAGTGGGAAATCCCGGGTAAGGCAGAGTTTTTATATCAACACTTGCAATTTCATCAGATCCTTTAACCCGTATACTCTTATCATCTACGGTTACTTGGGCGCCGCTAAGCTTCAGCTTGTGAATAACCGCTTCAAGGTGGTCAGGTTCACAATTTAAAATAGTTACATCTCCTCTGGTCAGGGCTGCCGAAACCATAAACGTGCCGGCTTCTATTCGGTCGGGTATTATGGAAACGGATACCGGTTTTAAGGAAGAGACCCCTTCTATGGTAATGACCGACGTGCCGGCCCCCTTTATCTTTGCGCCCATTTTGATCAAAACATCGGCAAGTGCAACGACTTCCGGCTCACGGGCCGCATTTCGCAGCACGGTAACCCCTTTGGCCAGAACAGCCGCCATCATAAGATTTTCCGTACCGGTTACGGTAGGTATGTCCAGATAAATTTCGTTTCCTTTTAGACGGTCGGCGGAAGCTTCAACGTATCCGTGTTTTAACTCAATCACAGCGCCGAGACGGGCAAGTCCTTTTAAATGCAGATTAATGGGGCGTGCGCCGATGGCACATCCTCCCGGCAGAGATACCCTGGCCTTTTTAAGCCTTGCCACAAGCGGGCCCAGGACCATAATAGAGGCCCTCATTTTCCTGACCAAATCATAAGACGCCTCGTGATTGCACATGCCGCCGCCGTTTATTTTAATAATATCTCCATCTGATTCTATTTCGGCCCCAAGACTCGAAAGCAATAGTTTTGTGCTTTGTATGTCTTTCAGGTCCGGAACGTTGGAATACGTATTCCATCCATCCGTAAGGAGCGAAGAAATAAGAATTGGAAGGGCGGCATTTTTTGCGCCACTTATCCTAACCTCTCCTTTTATAGCACGTCCCCCTTGAATTACGATTTTATCCATATAAACCCCGCACAAACAAAAAAACGCTTCCCCGGTTTCATGTTGAGGCAAGCGCTTTTAACCTTGAAAAATTTTGGCATCTTAATGATGATGCTCGTCATTCCCCCTGCATGCGTCGATGGCAGCCTTGATAATACAGTAGGTCATGCCGATGCCTAAAATGGTGAGTGCGTACCAGAGACCACCCATGAAAACCACATGGCCCATATCCCAAATCCATTCAAAATTAAATGGAAACATAAATATTCCTCCCAACCCGGATAAACCGGAAATAACAAATCACAAGCATCAAATCTCAAATAATTTCCAAACTACAAGCTCCAAATTCCAAAGAAATACCAAAGCCCAAATAAGATCCAAAGCCAATTGTTTGTTATTTGTGTTTTGTCATTTGATTTTTTGACATAAAAACACAAGAAATCAGCGTTTAGGTACTAACTGCTTTAAGCTTCAGCCGGCTTTAATTCCTGTTCTAACTCAACCGACGGTTCAACCGCTTCCTCTTCCTCAGCCGGCAACGTTTCAATGGGATTCAGTTCCGGCTCATTGGGAAATACCGGTAGATAACGGTATGAAATTGCTATGAGGATAACACCGTATGCCACCGGAAGTATTGTTGTTGCAATTTCCTGCCAGCTTGGAAAATACATGAACCAGCTTTCAAACGTCAGGACCGGTACGGCCATAACCTGCAATACCATAACCCATCGATTGATGCAAACCCCGGTAGTAGCCAGGGTGATAGCAATCCAGAGGGCCGCAGAGTTTTTACGCCCTTTTTTGGTAATTAAAATAGCTGCCGGAACAAAGCCGCAAATTACGATTTCCAGAATCAGGATCCAGATTCCGTATAAGGGGTTATTGGAATAAAAATCCATCAACGTTTGTCCCATGGAAGGCGCTGTCACTGTTGCCCAGTGCCAGGTATCGGCGGTCTTGGCAATACTGTAAGTTAGAAGCATCCAGCCTGAAATCTTGGCCAGAAGCTCTATGGCGCTATCTTTAACCAGCTTTTTACGGGTAACTGTTTCGGTAATTTTGGTAATCAGAATTGTAAAACACGGCCCGCAGGCGGCTGCCGACCAGGTAAATAGAAAAAAGGTCCAGGGCCAGATAAAAAGTCCTTCCCGATAGGCAAAGGGTCGTCCGAATAGAACACCGGCAACACCGCCCAGGGACCCCTGGTGGAAAAAGGAAAGAAACGCACCGGTTGCTGCAAATACCGCCATTATTTCGTGCATGTTGTGACCGAGATGATGAAAAAACGGTACCCTGTCAATCTGGCGGTTTTCAAGAATAAGCGGAATATATTCGATGGTCAGAACCCCAAAATAGCAGGAAAGGCAAAATGCCACTTCAGTCAGCATGGAGTGAACATTGGCATGCCAGAAAATAAACCATCCCCTTAAAGGCTGGCCGATGTCGATGGCCAAAATCAGCAGCGCCGAACTGTAGCAGATGAAACCTATCAGAACCGCATAATTAATGATATTCTTGAGATCATCTTTGCCAAAGATATATCTTAATAAACCGGTAAAAAAGGCGCCGCCGCCCACAGCGATCACCGCAAGGTCGGCCCAAATCCATAATGCAAACCCGTAGGCATCGTTCATATTAGTCTGGTTAAGGCCCTTAAACCAGCAAAGCAACATGGCGTAAACGCCCCATAACAGGACAGCACCTACTATGGCAATAAACAAAATAAATTGCCACAATGGGCAGCGTTTAACTCCCCTGGGTATTAATGCAGAATCCATACGTTATGTACTCCTTGAATATATCATTTTTACTTTTTAACTATGGTGCACCGTCTTCTTAAGTTTAGCCTCTTTTTCAAGATAATTATCACCGGCCCGCCGGACCCACTCTCGGCTTGAAAGATAGTATACTTTGGGGTTGGTACCCAGCCTTTCCAGCAATCGGAATGCATTGGGTTTGGTCGGCCGACCATGGTGTTTAGGATCGGGTTTGACCATCCGGTGTACAGCATGATTCGGATTGTTCAGATCACCGAATGTAATGGCGCCGGCAGGGCATGCCTGGGTGCAAGCGGTTTGATATTCATCTTCTTTGAGTTCGCGCCGTCCTTCCATGAATGCCTTTTCCTTTGCCAGCTGGTACCTGTGGAAGCAGAAGCTGCATTTTTCAACCACGCCTCTCATGCGGGGCGACACATTGGGACTCAAGTATCTTTCCATGCCATCCGGCCAGACCGGATCCCACCAGTTAAAATAACGGGCATGATACGGGCAAGAAGCCATACAGTACCGGCATCCGAAACAGCGGGTATAAATCTGGCTGACAATTCCGGTTTCAATGTTGTAGTCCGTTGCAATGGCCGGGCAAACCGTTACACAGGGAGAATGACCTTCATGTTGTCCTTCACAATGCATGCACGGCCTCGGGAGATAGCATATATCCGTATTAGGAAACGGTTTACCGTTGGTCAACTTGTAGACACGCATCCATGTTATACTGAGAAGTTTGTTTGATTCATCCTTACGAAAGGGCACGTTATTTTCAGCCATGCAGGCAACCATGCAACTGCCGCAACCGGTACATTTATCCAGGTCTATAACCATTCCATACTTTTTGGCTTTCTTGTGTTTCATCAGAACCTCTTTGGATTGACAATTTTCGATTAAATGATGAACCAAAAAATCTTCAATCTTCAATAGTCAATCTTCAATATAATCAGGCTTTGGCCAGTTTGACCCTGATTCCCCAGGCAGCATCCAAACCTGAAACAGGATCCTCAACCGGACCGATGAGTTCATTAAAATTTATTCCCTTACCTGCCAAATAATCGTCGAATGCCGTATGACCCAGTCCTCTGGGCAGGGCAACAAGCCCGGGCATGATACCGTCAAAAAGATGTACCTTGACTCGTGCTTTGCCCACAGGAGTGCTTAACATGGCAAGTTGGCCCTCGCGCAGGCCATGCTCCCCGGCTGTTTTCGGATTAAGCTCAATAAAAACATCCGTGCCTTTGAGAACCGTATCATCAACAGATTTCATAACAAACGGCGGATCACCGACGACACCGTTGGCTAATCTGATGGAATCATAAGGGATAAGCAAAAGAGGATAATTCGTTTTGTCACCTTCAATATTAACCGGTTTAAATTGTTTCAAGGATCCGGTTTCTTTAGGTGCAAATTCGAATTTCCCGGAAACCGTATCAAACGATTTTTCATGGGTTTGAACAAAAAAATCAGGATAAGACCAGAATCCTTTTTCAACCATAACCCGCCATTTATAACCCAGAGTTTCCTTAAGACACTCATCATAACTGTTCCACGCAAAAGCGTCCCCTATATTTCCTCCCATGGCTTTTGCTAACAGAATTATTACATCTCCGGTATGTTTGGTATTAAACAGGGGCTCAACCACCGGCCTTGAAAGGCCGATAACAGGCTTGGGCATTCCTGCGGGCGTGGGTATATCTTCGTAGCGTTCAAGATAGGCATGATTCGGAAGGATCAGATCAGCGTTTTGAGCCGTTTCATCCATATAAGAAGAGAAACTTACGATAAACGGAACCTTGTCAAAGGCTTTTTTCACTGCTTTGCTGTCGGACATTGTGTATAACGGGTTGGCGCCGGCGACAAAAAGTGCTTTCAGGGGGTATTTTTCTCCTGATTTGATGGCTTTGGGGAGACGATTCAAAAGGTACCGGGAAAATGGATACTTTTTACTCCCGGCGCCATCCAATCGATCTTTTTGCATTCCGGCTGCTGCCCTATCATCCATCTCTACTTCAGGCCAGTTGATATAATCAGGTTCTGCAACAGCAAAAATCCCACCCTTTTTGTTGATATTTCCGACAAGAGCATTTAATGCGTGCACCGCTGTGCATTCATTAAGACTGCCCGGTGTGGTTCCCTGACCACGGCCGCAAATTGCCAAAGGCTTGGATGCACGGGCAAAGTTGCGGGCAAGAGCGATTATTGTTGTACTGTCGATTCCCGTAATTGTCGCAACGCTATCCGGACCGTATTCATCGAGCACAAAACGCTTCCAATCCTCAAATCCCTCAGAATAATAATTAATAAACTCGGCATCGTACAATGATTCTTTAATAATTACATGGGCAATTCCCAGGGCAAGCGCCGCTTCGGTCCCGGGATTAATGGGAATCCATTTATCTGACTTGGCTGCGGTGTTGGACAGACGGGGTTCGATCTGAATCACTTTGCCGCCGGTATTACACCAAGTGCTGTTGGCCAGGAACATCCGCACCGGCGATCCCCATCCATCCACTATCCCGCTTCCAAAGCTTAAAATAAAATCGGCATTTTCAAAATCGAATCCGGGCAAGGCCTGAGCACCCTGCATCAGGTGAAGGGTAAGTTCATAGGAATCGATAATTGATGGTGTGCGTATCAAATTGGGAGAACCGTAAACCGTCAGAAATCTTTCAAATAACCGGGGCACCGTCCCGCGATCTGAACCTGAAATAAAACCGACCGTGTGCGATTGATCTTTTTCTCTTAAGTCACCGAGGGTTTCCGCAACCTGTGATACGGCCTCTTTCCATGAGATTTTTTCCCAACTTCCCTGGCCTCTTTTCCCCACTCTTTTCAAAGGTGCCCGGACTCTCGTGGGGCCGTATAGAAGCTGAAGGCCTGACAATCCCAGAATGCACAACCCACCGTTATTTACAGGATGCCCTTTCATTCCTTCAATTTTAACCGCCCGATCATCGATTTTGCGGACAGTAATACCGCAACCGCCGGAACAGAGGGTACAGGAAGAATTGACATAACTGGCTTCACCATCCTCCGGAACAGGAGTCCATGGCCACATCTGGGTCCATATCGCACTGTCATCCATCATTTTCCATGGCAATGGTGAAAGGGTTGTTCCCGCCGCACCACCAATTAAAAACGACAAAAAACTTCTTCTAC
>JAYEFV010000226.1:0-3453 GCA_034658755.1 Thermodesulfobacteriota bacterium
CGGAAAGTGACCTTAATGCGGAAGAAGAAAATATCAAAAGAGCACTGCTTGCGGCAAAAGGAAACAGAACTAAAGCAGCCGAAATGTTGGGCATGCATCGAACCTCCTTGTGGCGAAAAATGCGAGAATTTAGAATCGATAAAAGCTTTGGGAAAAATCGACGATAATAGAAATGTAGCAACATAAGATAAGTTTTGTTGCAACATTTTTTATTTTTTGGAAATTCTTGCAACCCCTCTTTTATTTTCTTTCCTGTCAACATAACCGCTCTATTTCATTTAAGTTCTATTTAATCAAATAGTTGCAGAAAACAACCTGCTAATAAAACTCCTTTGATGAGGATTTTTATTTTCTACATAGACTTGGCACAATTATTGTAGCTAAAATCTGCATCAACTTTTTTCAAAAGAGGTTCACCGTTCTGGGTTCTGGGTTATTCATTCAACGTTGAATCTTTCAACCCTGAACCTTTGAACCCTGAACCCGTGAACGGTTACACAAAAGGTTGCTTTGGCTTTAGGGTATATAATTCCAGATAATAACCAAATTATGGCGTCATTTATCAGAGATAATGGAGAAAGACGTTCAGTGATTGACAGGCGACAATTCTCATATGACAAGCATGTTCCCGAGCGCAGATTCGGCAAAGACCGAAGAAGCGGACTGGATAGAAGACTAAAACCAAGAATATCTGAATAAAAAAAAACATGACCAAGAACATGAATAGATCTAACAACCACAAAAAGACCCCTCGTTCAGACCAAGACCTTGCCCAGATGATTGTCAATGTAGCCCATACAGCTCAGGCAGATGCCATAATATGCGCCACCGAAACAGGAGCGTTTGCTCAGCTCATTCACAGCCTTTCAGACCAGGTTCGCGTTATTGCTGCTACAACGAACAAAGAAGCATATGATGTCTTGACACATGCAGGCCTGGACGCTATACGCCTCCCACTTCGTGCCACCGACAAGTACAGTCAACTTCGCCATGTTATCTCTGTCGCGCTCCGGTCTGCCAAAGTTTTTTTAGGGGACTTCATCGTCTGTGCATTAGGCCGGGACGTTTACCAAGAGGAGGGGGATCTCGTCATCCTGACCGACGTGGAACAGAGTGTAGAACGCCTTGAGATCTCCGACCTCCTTAAACTCACCGACGGCATTCAGCCCAGAGTCCTTGAGTTTGCTGTTGCTGTCGCCTGTAAAATAGGGCGAGCATCCCGCGGTGGAAAAAACCTCGGAGCCATCATCATGCTTGGTGACTCCCTAAAGGTTCTTGAAGATTCAAAGCAGCTTATACCCAATCCCTTCCAGGGTCACGACGAGGCCGGCCGGAGGATTACAAACCCTGACACCCACACAGCCATTGTCGAGTTGTCTAAGCTTGACGGCGCTTTTATAGTTCGCGGTGACGGCCTGATCCAAACAGCAGGGACTTTTTTGATTTCTCACGAAGTTGATATAGTTCTACCGGCAGGACTCGGAGCTCGACATTTGGCCGCGGCCGCCGCCACAAAGCATACTGCTGCCACAGCGATTGTGGTTTCAGCAACCGATGGCCACGTTCGAGCGTTCTCCGGCGGCACTATGGTCATGCATCTGGATCCCGAAGCACCATATGGCCCAATTACCACAGACATATAGCAGCATAACATGCATTTTGTTGCAACGTTTTTTTGTTTTTTTGGAAATTCTTGCAACCTCTATTATTGAATTTAATCAGAATAACTATTTGGTACGATTGTCAAATAATCATTACTGTCATCAGGAAAGTTTAATTGAGATTAAACATGCCTCCGAAAATTGAACTCTCACTTATGCTGTTTTACAGCAATCTTAATCAGGAAAGTTTAAGCACCAGAATAGCGATCAATGAATTTATTGAAAACAACCATCAATTCTTCAAAATAAAAGCAACGATGGTAAATTATGACAAAGAAAAAAACATCTGCCAACAATACGGCGTTACAGGAATACCGACATTACTTGTGTTTTTGAATCAAGAATTAGTTGGGCGACATTATGGTGAAACAACAATTAAAGAAATTGAAACTATCATTAAAAATAATTTAAAAAAGGAGAAAGGATTATGAAAAAAAATGTATTTTTTGGATTTCTTGTTATGTTGTTAGTTACAGGCTGTGCGGTCACTCAAAAGCAGCTGAATCGCAGTGAAATTTATGATCAATTTGAAGCAGTTGCTGAGCTAAATCAAAATTTGGAAGCCGCAGAGAAAGATGAAATTGACACCTTTGCTCCGGAGGGATTCCTTAAAGCAAAAAAACTGTTTGCCGAATCCTTTGAGATGGCTCGTACAGGAACAGGTGACGAAC
Organism: Thermodesulfobacteriota bacterium; assembly: GCA_034658755.1. GTDB lineage: Bacteria > Desulfobacterota > Desulfobacteria > Desulfobacterales > UBA11574 > S5133MH16. The sequence continues at coordinate 2,333 of JAYEFV010000226.1, forward strand.
CCACACACGTTGCCAGAAAGGGATTGAGTGTTCTGACAAAGGCAAAATCTGATGCCGAGCATGCCCGAAAGGTTATGTGGGAAGTCATTGAGAATCGAGAACGTGCTCAAAAAGCGGGTGCACCGGAGCTGTTTAAAAAAGAATATGAAGATGCAGAGAATAATCTTCGAAAAGCGACTCGTTTAATTGAGGCCGGCAATACCGCTAAAGGGAAAGATCTGCGCCCTTCATTGATCGACTCTTATAGCGAGCTTGAAATTGAGGCATTGAAAAAAGGAATTTTAGACTTGGCAAAAGCATCTTTTAAACAAGCCAAGCTTAAAGATGCCGATGATTACGCCCCTAAAACTTTTCAGCTGGCTGAAAAAGAGCTTAACCTGGCAATATCGATCCTTAAAGCGGATCGCACTAGAACACAAAAAGCGAATGCTCATGCTAAACTCGCAGATAAAACAGCCAAAAAAGCAGGGCAAATAACAGAACTTGTCAAGCTCTTCAAAAGACGGAAATATTCTTTCGAAGATATAATACTCTGGTATCAAGATCAATTATCCGAGATCAACAAACCGCTGGGAAGCGAACTTGACTTCAAGAAACCAAATCATATTATCATCGGTTCTTTGCATGATACAATTAAGTCGCTGGTGCAATCTTTAGATGATTCCCGCAAAATTACCGCAAAACAGCAGGAACGCATCGATGAATTAAAGAAAAAATATGAGAGCAAACTATCAACACAGGAAGCCAAAGGGGCGGAGAAAGAACGCCTTTTACGCGAGGCTGCACAGAGGTTTAAATACGTAGAATCATTATTTAGCGCAAAGGAGGCTCAGGTTTTTCGTAAAGGGAATAATGTACTGATAGCTGCGCATGGATTTTATTTTCCAGTTGGTGAAGCAGAAATACTTGCCATAAATTTTGGACTTTTAAACAAATTCATAAACGCAATCCAACAGTTTCCTGATGCACAAATAAAAGTTTCAGGTCATACAGACGCCACAGGCAGTGCGGAGATAAATTTGCCGCTTTCGCAAAAAAGGGCCGACAAGGTTGCTGACTTTTTGATCAACGTCGGTAACATTAATCAGAGCAGAATAGCCGTAAAAGGCTATGGTGAAACA
>JAYEFV010000227.1:0-3450 GCA_034658755.1 Thermodesulfobacteriota bacterium
AGCAGTTTTTGGGGGCCGTACAACGGTTTATAAGATGGTTTAATTTTTTCAAATTTAGCTTCCGCCATGAGACTCCTCCTTTTCTCGTTTCCAAATGAAAAACGCCATATTCCGGTTCAGAGGGTGCCGTTTACCCTAACATCTTTTCGCGATCTTTGTGTCTTGATTGTAAATTCTTGACCGTATATGAGCGTTTTGAGGTGTCCTGTAACACCATGGTCTGGCTTTAGAAGTATTTTTGAGATGTTTTCTAAAGTTTTTCAGCCACATGGACAACGGCAATCCCGTTGGTCAGTCTCCGATAGACAACCTTATGAAAACCAATGTCCCTCAAAAGTTCCGACAACGCTTCCGGCAACGGGAACATTCGTATGCTCTCGGGTAAAAGCGTATACGCCTGCCGGGAACCCACCAAAACCTGCCCGAGAAGGGGCATCACATGAAAAGAGTATACATCATACAGCCATCGGAACAGTGAAGCGGTTGGTTTTGAAAACTCCAGGCACATTACTATCCCACCGGGTTTAAGAACACGATGCATTTCTTGGAACCCCACATCCATATGGGTCAAATTTCGTATTCCGAAGCCGACCATAGCCGCATCAAATGCTTCATCCGCAAATGAAATCGACTCCGCGTCTCCCTGGATAAACTCGATACGGTTTCTCTGGGCCGGGCAATTGCGTTTGGCGCATCCGACTTGCATCATTTTACGGTTGATGTCGTAAATGATGATTTTTCCGGAAATATCGACGGATCCGGCCGCCAACACGGCGAGATCGCCGGTGCCGCCGCAGACATCAAGCACCCGATCACCGGGTTTCAGATGCATCATTTCAATGGCCGTTCTTTTCCACAGGTAGTGGATGCCGAAACTCAACAGCGTGTTCATGAAGTCGTATTTGGAGGCGACCGTGTTGAAATGCCGGATAGTCCGGATGACTTTCTCCTTTTTGGGAATTTGCTGAAAGCCAAATGTAACCGTCTTTTCCCGATCCGGATGATTTTTGGGCTGAACCCGCTCTGTTTCCTGTTTATGCCAGATGTTTTTATCCCGTATCATCATCTCAACCCGCTTTTGCCTGACCGTCGAATCACGATCATCTATGTGATTCACAGTATTTGGTTTACTGGTTATCGACGTTTAGCCGGTAAAGGGTAGAGTCCGGCCTAAAGCATCGCTTCGGCGAAAAGGTTAACCAAATTTGGTTTTTGATTTGCATGCATTTAATTTAAACAAAATTGCATATCAAAAGGCGACTTAAGGATCAAGCATATTAAAAATTTATAAAACTCCATATAGATTACATACGGCATCAACTGCGATATCCAAAACGTCGCCTGTTCACAGAAATTACCGAGATGTAATTATGAACTCGTAAAAAGTCCGATTTAGACTGTTTCGTAAAAAGTTCAAATTCAAGGCTTGCAAATTTTGTAATTATGAGGCGTACTTATGGTACGTTGAATGATTACGAAATGCAGCACAACGCAGAAGTTGGACTTTTTACGAAACAGTCAAGATTACCCTTGACATATTCATAGGCCTCTGGCTTATTTTGTTATATCATAGGGGTAGAATCACAAGTCTTATTGTGCAACAAGCTTAACTCAAAAAAGCAACTACTTCTCATTTCAATAGACCTGACTCAAAAAAGCAACTACTTCTCATTTAGTCACTTTTTTGAATTTTCGGAAAGAAAGCACATCAGGAAGGTTTGAATAAGAGGGGGTCTTATGAAAATTACAATTTCATCAAGTGGCACAAATTTGGATGAACAGGTTGATCCGGAATTCCGCTCCGCCTCGCTCGTGAAATCGGCGGTTCCGGAACGTTTTAAGATGGTCTGTGCAAAATTCAGGAATAAATACGGGTGGAAGTGATGGAGAAGGGTGAAAAAGTTGCAGCTCTTGCAGTTGGAATAAATCTGCTTCTGTTTGGTATAAAATATACCTTTTCCACGCTTTCAGGCAGTATTGCATTAAAGGCCGATGCGTTTCACTCTCTATCCGATGTTGTGGCATCTTCTACGGTTTTCGTCGGTTTGATAATCGCCAAACGCAAAACAAAATCCTTTCCCTACGGGCTTTACAAGGTCGAAAACCTGGTATCTGTCATGGTTGCGCTTGCAATATTTTATGCGGGTTACGAAATCGTAATGGAAGCAACAAAAGGTATAGCTGTCGAGCTGCAAAACATATGGATAACCATTGCAAGCGTGCTGTGCATAATCGTCATTACTTACGGATATTCACGATATGCAACTAAAGTCGGCACAGAGATTAACTCGCCGAGTTTAATCGCGGATGCCAAGCATATCGGCGTGGATATGTTTTCCAGTGCAATGGTGTTGGTCGTGCTTTTATCAAGCTTTGCAGGTGTCAACCTGGACAAAATCTCCGCTTTCATAATCGTAGTCATCATTGCCTGGAGCGGCGGTAAAATCCTGATAGACGGCATCCGTGTATTGCTGGATGCTTCTCTGGATTACAATACGCTAAGCCTTGCTGAAAAACTGATTCTTGCCGAACCCCAAGTGATGGAAATACAACATCTCATGGGACGAAATTCAGGGCGCTACAAGTTTATAGAAGCAAATATCTTCCTGAAAACCCATGAACTGGACAGAGCGCATTTTATCGCCAACCGAATCGAAGCAAATATAAAAAGTCAAATAAAAAATGTGGACCGCGTGCTTATTCACTATGAACCGACCAAAAAAGAAAACTTCATTTATGCCGTGCCTTTGGAATATGCTAACCAGCAGCGCATCTCCCGTCACTTTGGAGAGGCCCCTTATTTTGGGCTTATCACTGTCAGAATAAAAGATAAAAAAGCAATCGAGCAAAAAGTCATTGCAAATCCCTTTACTCAAGCAGATCACGGGAAAGGCATTTTGGCTGCGGAATTTTTGAACAAACATTTGGTCGACGTGGTTATCACTAAAGAAAGTTTCGAGGGTAAAGGACCCTATTATGTATTTTCCAACGCCGCCGTGGATAATTTACTTACAGAGGAGGAGACGGTGGAAAAAGCTTTGGAGAGTATTGGAATTTTCTTTTAAAAAATATAGAGCGTACCTTGGCTTACTCAAAAATAACTTTATTACTTTCATTACCTAAAAACCATGTAGTTTATTTCATAATTTCAATTCATACTCACCGCCACTCATTTATTATCTTTTAATAAATAATTATATAAATCAATTGGATACAGAACATTATTCGGCTCGTTTATATTCTGGCATCATATTTGCTGTTTTTCTGTAAAATGTATTTGGGTGATAAAAATATGAGGCTATTGGTACTTCTATTCATTTTGCCGGGAAGCATTTTGCTCTTATCCGGGAATGTTTATTCCCTTAATTTAAATGATCAGGTGGATAAATATTCTTTAAGCGCTTATTCGTTTCCGTTTGCTAAAACGAAACGCAATAATCATATTAATTT
>JAYEFV010000228.1:0-3441 GCA_034658755.1 Thermodesulfobacteriota bacterium
TTATCAGGTTATTCAACCCATGAAAAACAATGCTCAGATTGACGTGAGTTTAGCACTGGAATGCCTTGAAAATCTTTCCAGCCACCAGCCCTTGCGTGACCAGACCCGTGCATCTCATGCAGCCGCCCTTTACGCTTCTGATTTTAAGCTGTTATCGGTGGCTGAAGATGTGGGCCGGCATAACGCCCTTGATAAAGCCATAGGAAAGGTTTTCCTTAATCACAACCTTGACAAGGCTTCGCTCTTGATCCTTTCTTCCCGGATCAGCTACGAATTGGTGCAGAAAGCTGCACGGGCCCGTATCCCTGTCATATTGGCTTTTTCGCGGCCCACATCCCTAGCCGTGGAACTGGCATCCAAATTAAACATGACTTTGGCATGTCTTGCCCGAGGTTCCGGATTATACATTTTCTGCGGAGAGAACCGTTTCATTAGATGAAAATAACGCCCCCCAACGGATTGTTGTCCAAATTGAAATCTCTTTGAGCGCTCATTGAAGCGTTTTTTATTCATCATATTTAAACCTAAATTGAGCGATTTTTTACTCGATCTGCACCGATCTCTTCGCAAAAAATCGCTCAATTTAAGTTAAACCAGAGCAACTGAATGAAATTCCCTTCAGTCAACAATTGTAACTTTTCGGTTGATAATTGATACGTTACAACGGGTTGGACTTTTTTTCTGTTGTTTCTTCTTTGTTCTGTGTATGAAATTCCCTTCAAAAATCCCCCCGGCTTTTTGTCAGTAAGATTGAATTTATAGAAAAATCATAGTGTTATCTTTTTAGCAGATTTGGCACATTGATTGCTTATATATACTTACTTATATATAAATCATAATCCGATTCAAAACCATAGCGCCAGTGAAATGAATCACATTTTCAATGGGTTCAAAAGAAAGCTTGCTTTTCAGGCGCTATGATTTTATTCTCTTATACCTAAACTCTGTTTTTTTTGTTTTTATGTCAAAAAATCAAATAAAAAAACCACTAGCTTTGGATTTTATTTAGAATTTGGAATTTATTTGAGATCTGATGCTTGTGATTTGTTACTTCTCTCCGAGCCGGAGGCCGGTTTATCCGAGTTAGGGTAAAAGCAATGTGAATTGCATTTCAATTCCATATTTATTATTCCCACATTTAGCAAATTTTAGCTCAAGTTCTATTTGTTGGAAGGAAGGGGGGTGATCAGAGGGCGATTCTTTCTGGCAGAGGCGTTTTATAGCTTAATAAATGTAAACAAAAAAAGGAAGTGAATATGAAAAGAGTTACAATTATATCTTTAGCGTTGATTGTTGGTCTTTGTTTGGCTACAGGTGCTTTTGCAGCAGATAAAGATGCTATTAAAAAACAAGTGGATGACATTGTCGTAGCTATTGATGGAGGGAAAACAGCTGAGGACTTTAAAAGCGCGGCACAAAATAAACCCTACTATGTATTCATAATGGAAGAGGGTGGAAATCTCTTGGTACATCCGTCATTGGTTGGACAAAGCCTTAAAGAGAAAGCAGAACCCGTTTACAATGAATGTGCCAAAGCGACCGCTGATGGTGTATGGGTGGGTTATGTATGGAAAGAGAAGCAAAAACATACCTATGTCAGAAAAACCAAGAGCGGTTTGATCGTCGGAAGCGGGTACTCCGAATAAAGAATCCTGGCCCATAGGACCAGGCTTTGTTTTGCCCCTGAAAGGGACTGCTCTCCTATGAGCCGGACAAGTTATACAATCGCTTCGCGATTCTATATAACACGGCTTCGCCGCTCTAAAAAAGGAAATTCCTATACTATCAAGTTAGAAGTGCCTAAAGTTATGGAGTCGCACCCTCCGAGGCGTAAGCTCTACCCTCTCTCCGAGCTGTAGGCTTTACGAGCCGGAAGCCGGCCTGTTAGCCCTACGGGCTGGCCTCCGGCTCGTAGAAGCACGATCCTACGCCTCGGAGAGAAGCGGAGCCGGAGGCCAGGGGCAGGCTTTAGTTCACTTCAAACTCTTGCAGCGTTTCTTCAGACAGAGCCGGCAGAAGAGTATAACGATATCGTGTTGTTGTGATAAAATTCGACGTTACGATTAATGGCGTTCCTTTGGCATTGGAAGAATTGTCGAAATGCTCTGAAACAGCGGAGATAACCGTTTAAAAAGGGGAAGAGGGGTTGCCCAGTAAATATGTTGCGCAGACGTCCTCTGACTCCCACGCTGTTACACGGGCAACTTTTATCTTAGAGTTATTTAATAGGGTTTGAAGGGAGTTTGCAATATAACGGGCAATGTTTTCCGAAGACGGCGGATTGTCATCATTAAAGTAATCCAGTTCATTTAAAAACTTGTGATCCAGCCTTACCATAATTTCAGAGACATGCTGTTTTAGTTCTCCAAAATCTACCAGTACTCCGGCATTATTGAGAGTTTCGCCAGCCACGCAAATTTCGATCTTCCAGTTATGCCCGTGCAGGTTTTCACATTTTTTAGCAACCATCTTGAGCTGATGGGCAGCTGCAAAATGGGTAACAACTTTTAACTCAAACATGACTTGCCATCCTCTTAATTAACGTCTCGAAAATTCTATAACTTCTCAAGAATACATGTTTTTTTAATGCAATATGTTTATGCCATCAGAATGGAATGCTGGAATGCTCATTCCTCAGTTAAATTCATGAATTCGTAAGGAGTCGAATTCATCAACATTGGGCTTAAGATTGATTGATCAGGATGCGCCGGCATTGCCGCTTTTGAGAATATTTTTTAATTTGTTAGATAGCTTGCCTGATTCGATTTTGGCGAATTCTTTAAGAAGCGCTTCCTGTTTCTTGTTGAGATTGACGGGTGTTTTTATAACAGCCTGAACTATTTGATCCCCCCTTCTTCCGGTCCTGAGAGAAGGGATTCCCTCGCCGCGAAAACGAAACAGGTCCCCGGGCTGGGCGCCTTTTGGAATTTTAAGTTCCTTTTTGCCATTCAAGGTGGGTACCGCTATGGTATCGCCAAGAGCTGCCTGTATAAAGGAAATTCCCACCTGGCAGATAACGTTTGTGTTGTCCCGTTCGAAGAAGTCATGGGATTCCACATGAATAAAAACATAAAGATCTCCAGGAGGCCCTCCATAACTACCGGCTTCACCTTCACCTGTCAGACGTAGTCTCGATCCGGCATCCACACCGGCAGGAATCTTTACGGCCACCTTTTTATTGACTCTAATCTGTCCGGATCCATTACAGTTAGGGCATGGATGTGGTATGGTTTGCCCGTTACCGCGGCAATGGTGACATGTGGTTCTTACAGTAAAGAATCCCTGGTTACGGGAAACCTGGCCTGTGCCGTTACAAAACCTGCAGGTTTCCGGATGGGTATCCTGCTCGCAACCACCCCCCTCACAAGAAGGGCAAACCTCCACCTTTTCTAACTCTATTTCGGTTTCTGTTCCAAAGGCAGCTTCCATGAAGCCAAGGGG
>JAYEFV010000229.1:0-3415 GCA_034658755.1 Thermodesulfobacteriota bacterium
TGTATAATGGTATAAAAAACCGGTAGCTCAAGTAATGGATGCATTGTATTGACGACAATTACTTCCATACTTTTTTTTGAGAGAGCAGATATTAAGTTTTGAACCTCAACCTTAATATTTTCATTCGAAATGTCAGAAAGGGTATTGATATCTATTTCTTTACCCGGGCTGATTATAAAATCGGCGGCCTCTACTTTTGTAAATTTTGGAAGGCCGCTGGCCACATAGTTGGAACCTGTATTAAAATCACCGGCAAGCTGGGCTACTTCTGTAAGGGCACGACTTAGGGCCTTTTCCGGGTCGGGTGTTGTTCCGGCTGTCCAGACTATTTCACTCTTTGCCGGGAAATTTAAAGGATCATAGGCCAGCACACCAATTGAAGGAATGCCCATGTCCAGAGAAAAATCTGAAATATAAAATTTTACGCCGTTATTTCTATATTTTTGTATCATTTCCACAACCATCGGGTCCGTGGCTGAATCCGCATTAATTGCCGGCACGTTCAGACGGTTTCTGCTGATGATTGAAGATACGTGCCGTTCAACAATTTCGCAGATACCCTGACTTATTGCTTCCTCAACGCAGTTGCCGGCCGATGGACCGTTGAACTCATTTATGGTGAAAAACCAGTTAAAAGGGATTGCGACTTCTTGATTACGGGTCAGATTAAAGGCATGGGTCCATTTTAAGGGAAGGTCCTCAAATATCTTTCTGGATATTTCCAGATCATCTGAATCATCGTGAACGGACCGGGCAATCATCTCAAAAGAAATGGCTTTGTCTTTTATGTCACGGTATTTTTTAATAAAAAAGTTTTTTGGATTTTTATAGAAGCTAAAAAAACTGTATCTTTCGGCAAGCTCCATTACCGCACTGGCTTCAGACTGCTGGGGAGTAGCCCCTTTCCCCATCTGTTTTTTTGTTCCAATAATTTTAATTGCATCCTTACCGCAGCTACTGAAATAGACCGGAATACCCAATCTTCCATTATCGATTCTAACTGTGTATTCAAGGATATCAAGATTAACCTTTTTTAATTTTTCCTTGAATCTTCTGACCGTTTCTCCAGGTGAAAATATTTTATCCTGGTCCAGGGTGAAACGCTTAAAGGCGTCATTTAATATAATCTTATGTGTCATAAATTTCCTTTTTTCAAAAACTTAAACTGATAAAATAAATTTTTAAATTTTTATAGGATTATAATACAAATTTTAAAAAGATCAAAATATTATGAAAAACTTTTTTAAATTGACCGCTTTGATACAATTTGATATGAGATAGTGACTGTTTTGTGGGGATGTAGCTCAGCCGGGAGAGCGCGGCGTTCGCAACGCCGAGGTCGAGGGTTCGATTCCCTTCATCTCCACCAAATCCACCTTCACTAATTAAACGTTTCGGAAGTTCTACAACTTCTTGAAAATACAGGTTTGTTAATGGTAACCTGTTTATGCCATCAGAATGGAAGATTGGAATACTGGAATGCTGGAATATTGGGGATAAAGGAGGAAATAAACCATTTTAATTGTAAAAAACTCTTTTCCTTCAACTTCGTTCAGGACAAGCTCACCCATCATTCCATTACTCCATCATTCCATTACTCCAATTAGGGCGAAGCCCCTAAGTTCCACCGGTCATTTATGTGATATCCAATAATACTGCACCATACTCTGTGAGAAATATCCATGCGTTTGCCGTAAATGCAGCGCGAAGTTCAAAAGGGAAACATACAAGTAAGGAACAATAAAATTATGGGACGTACAGCTAAGATTGAACGCGAAACAAAAGAGACCAGAATTACTATGGAGCTTAATTTAGATGGCAGCGGCAAAGATAACATATCCACAGGAATCCCTTTTTTTGATCATATGCTGACGCTTTTTACCGTTCATGGCTTTTTTGATCTTTCCATTGATGCCACCGGAGATATTGATGTTGATTTCCATCACACGATCGAAGATGTGGGTCTTGTCTTGGGGGATGCTTTTGACAAGGCTCTCGGCGATAGAAAAAGAATAAAACGATTCGGCCATGCTGTTACACCAATGGATGACGCTTTATCTTCTGTTGCCGTTGATTTGTCTAAACGTCCCTTTCTGGTTTACAATGTTCCCCAAAAAGCAGATGTGGGAGGGGATAATTTCACGTCTCTTACAAAGGAATTTTTAAGGGCATTTTCAAACCGGAGCGAAATGAATCTACATGTAAATGTTCTTTATGGAGAAAATGAGCATCATATTCTCGAGTCTATTTTCAAAACTATGGCAAGGGCTCTGGATCAGGCAACTTCTTTTGATGGTCGCTTAAAGGGCATTCGATCTTCAAAAGGTGTTTTGTAATAATGTATAAAACTAAGTTGAAAAATAAAACAACCGTATGGATTAAAATTTTTCTATTAACGGTTATCCTGTTTTTGCCGGGATGCAGGAAAAATATCGAGGTAAAGGAAAATGTTCTCTCCACATCAGGCATAGAAAAAATTCTGATTTTCCCCTTTAAGAATATGGCCGCGGTGTATGGTGAAAATGTGAATTCCCGTTGTCCGATCTGTGGGAAGGTTTTCATGACAGGAAAGGTTGCTGAAGATGCAGATAATATGCTTACGGAGCAGCTGTTTGTTTTATTGAAGGACCGAAAAGATATTAAGCTGATTCCCGCAAGTCAGTCTCAGGGAGTTGTGTCAGATTTGTTATCAGAGGATAAAAAAAGGTTGTCGGAACGAAATTTGTTGATAGAAACAGGACGTGCCCTGAAGGCCGAATTGGTATTGTCAGGGTATATTTTTCGTTTCAGGGAACGTGTGGGAGGCAAATATTCCGTCGATTTGCCTGCCTCTGTGGCATTTGATATGCATCTTATCCGTGTGGCAGATGGTCGTGTATTATGGAGTGATCATTTTGACGAAACTCAACGGCCGTTATCCGAAAACCTTTTTCAATTTAGGTCCTTTTTGCAAAGAAAGGCCAAATGGATTACTGCAAATGAGATGGCCGTGTCCGGTCTTAAAAATATTCTTAAAACCTTTCCTGTCTCAAATAAATCTGAACCAAAACAGTAAACAGAATGATTATAATCCCTGCGGTTGATATAAAAAATGGAAAATGTGTTAGACTTCTTCAGGGGCGTATGGATGAAGAAACGGTATTTTCAGATGATCCTGCTGCCATGGCAAAAAGGTGGGAAGATGATGGTGCGGAAATTATTCATGTGATTGATCTTGACGGTGCAGTTGAAAAAAGTCCGAAGAACTTAAATTCCATAAGGAAGATCATAGAGCGTGTAACTGCGCATATTCAGGTGGGCGGTGGAATCAGAAATGAAAAAACGGTTGGATTGGTACTGGATCTTGGCGTTCAAAGGGTCATTATTGGCACTCAAGCGATTCGAAACCCAAATTTCGTGAAAGACGCATGCAAGG
>JAYEFV010000230.1:0-3413 GCA_034658755.1 Thermodesulfobacteriota bacterium
TCCTATTTTCTCTTTCCTTGGCTTTCTGCTCTTCTCACCCTCTGCTCTTCTCACCTTCTGCTCTTCTCACCTTCTAACCTTCTGCTCTTCTCACCTTCTGCTCTACGCCCTCCGCTCCGTGCCCTCTGTGTCTCTGTGGTGAGATAATAATTGTTTTTTTTACCACCCAATATTACAATATATTATAGAATCCCCGAGACATCAATGGCATATTTTTTAATGAAATCCACAACCTGGTGCACATCCAGGATGCTGACGGCCGCAAAGCAGGCCAAAAGTGCCATTGACACCAGGGCTCCGAAAATGCTGAACATGATATTTATGCGCCGCCATATAATATCTTTTCGATGCTTTATGGTGGGCATTACCGCCAATATGGGAATCCCCAATTTATCCGGAATAGTTTCCGGTTTCTTTACGGAGTTATCAAGAAAATTCAGTAAAAAAATCAAACCGCCGCAGCATGCCAGCCCGGCCGCAACACACATAAGAAATAATTTTTTCATATCCGGAGATATGGGCTTATCCGGCAACCGGGCAGGATCTAAAATCCGGAACTGTTCTCCCTTCTGTCTTTTTTCCATATTCGCCGCAATGTCGGCTTCCAATTTTCTTTGCAATAAGGAATTGTACGTTTCCTGAATATTTTCATAGTTGCGCTTTAAAGATAAAAGTTCCTGTTCCCGTTTGGGCGTGTCTTCCACCCGGCGCTGATAAAAAACAATTTGTCTGTTCAAGTCTGAAATTTCTCGTTTGATAACCGCGATTTCTCTTTCTATGCCTTTGCGCTGCTGAATTAACTCCGCTTCCATGGTTGTGGCCACAGGCCCGTTTGCTTTTTCCATTTCTGCAATTCTTTTTTGCAACTGGATAACATCCGGATACTGATCCGTGTAGCGGGATTTGTAGTTTGCCAGGTGCTCTTTCAACAATTCAAGGGATGGCTCTTGGCTTGTGCCAGCAATGTTTAACTGCTCGCGGGCAAGCTGGATCTGATTTACAAGGGAGAGCAGCCGGTTTTTTTCGGTTCTTAAGCTTATTTGTTTTTCATTCAACTGCTGCTGTAGCCGTTCGAGTATCATTAGATTGCTATCCAACTGTTCGGGCAACTCTCCCATGTGAATTTTCTGGTAGTCCCCTAAATCTTTTTCAACCGCTTCGAGATTTTCTCTCATTTTCACTAATTGATCATTTAGAAACTCAGAGGTGCCTATGGCTTGCGATTCCCGGGTCTTCAAATTCTGATCGATAACCATGGTTGCCATGGTGTTCACCACGTTCATCACTTTAGAAGGATCTTTGCCTTGAAATGAAATGGTAAACGCATTGGCAGTCCTTTTTCTTGAATCAGTGATCAGGTTGACCTGGGTACGGTCCCGCATTTTCTCAATTTTGTCCTCTATATACATATTATCATGCTCAGGTTCTGAAAACAGCCTGAATCTTTCAATAATGTTCATAATGTTGGTCCGACTTTTTATCATTTGGGTAATGTGGCTGAGCCGGGCGTCAAGATCGGTGGAAACAACGGATTGCACATAAACTTCCGGCACCCGCGGGGGTTCAATGAAAACCAAGGTTTCTGCCTGATAGGTTTTTGGAAGGGCAATGGCCAAATAAATCCCCGAGATCATGGCCATACAGAATATCGCCATAACAAACCACCGGCGACGCCAAACTAGACCCATGTAATATGGAATATCCATTGGATTTTCTTGACTGCCTGGTGGGTCGGCGATCAGGTTTTTGAAAATATCGATTTGTTTGGTTTCGGTTGTTTGGGTCATGATTTCTTAGTTGATCCCGATGAAATACGGAGTAAGGTTCAGGAAATAATACTTAATAAACAACGGTTAACAATTAATAATTAACAATTGATTATTGATCATTACGATATGGTAAGCAGGTCAAAGCCGTGTTCCGTGAAATGCGTTTTGAAGCAGAAGGCTTTTTCGATTTGATGGTGATGCATGGTAACGAAGCTCACACAGTCGATAAGGCTTAGCCGTCGACGCCACAGGTTCAGCCAGAGATCATAGGCCCGTTCATGGGCGGCCGCATCGATCCACCAGATGTACAGCACTCCCAGAATGTCGCGATACCAGAGTTTTGCAGCCTGAAAACCGATTCTGTTCTGAAGCAGCCCTACGGTCTCTGAAACAACATAATTGGATGTTATCAGCGTAACGTTCTCATCCAGCAATGTGGGCCATAGCGCAGAGGCTTGTTTGTGATACCGATCGGAGCGGTCTAAAAGGGCATAGAACGCTGATGTATCAACGTATATTTTTGAATTATTCATCATGATCAAGTTATACAATCGCTTCGCGATTCTATATAACGCGGCTTCGCCGCTCTGAAAAAGGAAATTCCTATATATGTCTTAAAATAACTCTCCCTTCTTGTAGCATCTTCCTGATTTAAACAGGCTTCATAGTAGATGAGTTTTAGTGGTAATCTTCCCTTGGTGGATTCAACCTGGCCTTTTTTATGCTGATTTTACCCTGTTAAATAAAATCTCATTCCATGAAATAAGATTTTAATGCAAAGCATTATTTAACGGGGCAGGTCGTAGCTTGAAATCTTTGGTATAACCCGTATAAAATTGACCATCGACTTCACTTTGTAAAACATAGGTGTAATACATGATGACTCAAGCTATTTAACAGGGCAGGCATGGAGTCGGTTATCTTATTTTTGAAAACTGCGATATATCGCCTTTTCCTCCAAGCTTCAGAAGTGTTAGCACAAACAGAACGTGAAGCTCTTCTCACCTTCTGCTCTTCTCACCTTCTCACCTTCTCACCTTCTGCTCTTCTCACCTTCTCACCTTCCCACCTTCTGCTCTTCCCACCTTCCCACCTTCTGCTCTTCCCACCTTCTTAACTTCTTTTTTTCTAATTCTTTGCGGTTTTGGAGCTAAAACTGCCGACGGCTTTGAGTGCTTTTTTCTTTTTGGAACGCAGTACCCGGGAATGCTCCGTATGGGAACGGTAAAAATCGATGCTGTCACGAATGGCCTGTGACATGGAAATACCATTTTCCATAGCATGTTTTTTCAGCCACTTCATTTGTTCGGCATGGACCTGGATTTGAGTTCGGATCATCTTTTGTAACCGTTCACAGGTTCAGAAAATAATGGTTAATAATCAATGGATAACAATTAATAATTAACAATTGATTATTGATCATTAGATCAGGGTTTGGGGCTTCGCCCTGCGGGCTACGACCCCACAAGCAAGGGTTCAGGGTTAAGGACAAGGAAGGCATTGAAGATCCGAAGTCATCGTTACAAATGTTCATTTTCCCAAGTAATTGCCAATTTCAGAACTCCTGACCTGTATACGTAATTTCAACGTGATATGAAGGTTTAGTCGTAATTTTAGACGCAACAATTTGAACATCGAACATCG
>JAYEFV010000231.1:0-13004 GCA_034658755.1 Thermodesulfobacteriota bacterium
GCGCTGCAAAACGCAGGAAGTGTTGCATCCCTGATGCTGACCACCGAAGCCATGGTGGCTGAAAAGCCTGAAGAGAAGTCCGAAATGATGCCGGGAGGCGGCATGGGCGGCGGCGGCATGGGCGGCATGGGCGGCATGGGCGGCATGATGTAACCCTATGTGATTGATGATTGACAGCAAAAAGATTGGTAAACAAAGCCCTTATGCGAGTTATAGCATGAGGGCTTTTTTATTGAAAAGCTTGACAAATCACCAATGGACGGGTTATAAAATCGACTGAAAAAATGGTTGGTTAAACAACAGATTAAAAATTGGAGAATTTGATGTATTGCAACAGAAAATTCCAGATGATAATTAGCCTGTCTATTTTGACCGCAATGATCTTTTTTCCGGTTCTTATTTTCGCACATGAAAACAAGGAAATTGTGGAACATGAAACAGGTTTTTACTATACTGTTCAAAAAGGAGATACCCTCTGGGATCTTTCGGATCGGTTTTTTGATTCATCGTGGTTATGGCCTGATTTATGGAGCGAGAATAGTCAGATCTCAAATCCTCACTGGATTTATCCCGGCGAGCGTATCCGTATTTTTCATCAAAAGGGGGTCGAAACCTTTATCGAAAAAACCGTGTCAAAGAGTGGAGCACTCAAGAAAGAACCACAAAAAGAGTCTCTGTATTATTACTATTCCCCTATTGACAGAGTTGGATTCATCAGGAAAAATCCTGTCATCCCCTCAGGTGCCATCTTTAAAGTTAAAGATGATAAAGAAATGATCAGTTCAGGGGATCTGGTTTTTATTCGGACAAAGGGGGATATGAACCTTACGGCGGGAAGTAAATATATTGTATATAGAGCCTCAACGCCTATCATTGACAAAAAAACAGGAGCACTCATCGGAACTCAGCACTATCTGACAGGTATTGTTGAAATTACAAAAATTGAACCCCGTTTCGCCGTAGCCAGGGTTGTTCAATCTTACCGTACCATTGAAGTGGGCAACCTTTTAATGCCATACAAAAGGCGGTCACCCAGAATTGAGCTGACCCAAAGCAAAAAAGGATTAAACGGGGAACTCATTATATCCGAGGAGCATGCGAATAACATTGGAGATAATGATATTGCGTTCATTGATAAGGGTAGTAAAGACGATGTGAAACTCGGACAACAGTACAGTATATACTACCAAGAAAAGCAGCAACTCAATACGGGGACCAAAGAAGATGTTCTCCTCACAAAAATTGTTTACGGCACGCTACTTGTCCTTCATACCGAACAGACCACATCAACGGTTCTCATAACCCTGTCAGTCCAGAGTATTAATCCGGGAGCCAAAATTTGCAGCCCCATTGAATAAAGGAGGCCTGTGTGATGAAGCTGGGAAGATTGTTAGTATTTTTAATGCTGGTGTCCTTTTCCATGTCGGCTTCAGCCGAATTTTACAGATATGTCGATGAAAAAGGGAACGTTCATTACACAGACGATTTAAGCACGGTCCCTAAAAATCAGCAGACCGATATTTATGAATATACCGAATCTCAAAATAATACGGATGATAATCAGAAGGATGAGCAAAAAGAAGTAAAAACAGAGCCTTTAATTGAGGGAAATCAAGCCCGGGATCAAAATGAAGCAAGTGATCTTGCTGAAATAAAAAGAAATCTTGACCGAAAAAAGAGCGAATTGGACAAAGAATACAAGGCGTTGATGAAGGAAAAAGAACAGATTGCAAAAGACAAAAAGAAAATAACATCCAGAACAGCGGCAAAGAAACATAATAAAATCATATTGAAATTTAATGAGAAAATAGAGGATTACGAAACGAGAAAAAAAATATTCGACGCTGAAGTTAAAAAATACAATGCCAGGGTTAAAAAAGATTTTTTAAAAAGCTTAGAGGCTTCTCCCCAATCTGAATAATGGAATGAGGGGGAGCATTCCATTCCCATGGCACAAGCAGGGTGCCACTAAAAAAACTTGTGATTTTCATACTGATTGTGGTGGGGTAGAATTGCCGGGACGTTTAATCAGTTAGTGTCCATCCATAAATGGTCTTTTTGCCCAATTTCTGCGTTATGCTCAAAAAATAATCCTCGAAATATCAACTATATGCCTGCGGTTATTTTTTTCGCATGCCTTGATCTTGAATAAAAATCCTCATTTATGGATGGACACTAGTTACCTTTGATTTCTTCCTTTAACATGCAGCATGCAACTCTGTATTCCGGCGTGCCGTTTCTGTTATAGCTCAGATTGCCGGGCTGAATGAGTTTGTTCATTACACATCCTTCCGGGATGTTAAGATTGAAGAGGTTGCTTTCGTTTATCTTCGGGGTGTCAAGAAGTAGGTTGCCTTTAAAAACCTTGCTGTGCAAAGGAAAATCCTCACACAGGGGGCATTGATAAACCCTGCCGTTTGGGAATATAAAATAGTTTTCAGCAACCTTTGCGGCACATTCAAAGGGTTCGTCCGGACTTAAAAATACTTTTGGGTATGTAACGGTTATCCCGAGACGTGCGATCTTTTGGGCCGCATCAGGGATGATTTCTAACCAGTCGTTTCGAGAAACCTGCAGTTTTTCATGGCTGTTTTCTGCGGATTTTCCCCTGATACCGATGACCTGTATGAAAACATGAAACAGGTATCCGTTTGTATCTACAGTTATGGAGTCGTATCCGAGTGCTTTTGCTTTTTTTATGGCAAG
Organism: Thermodesulfobacteriota bacterium; assembly: GCA_034658755.1. Taxonomy (GTDB): domain Bacteria; phylum Desulfobacterota; class Desulfobacteria; order Desulfobacterales; family UBA11574; genus S5133MH16. The sequence goes on from JAYEFV010000231.1 coordinate 2,707, forward strand.
TGACAGGTCAGGGTGGAGCGTCGGCTCTCCGCCTAAGAATATGACATTGGCGTTTTTAGTTTTTGAGGCAAACACCTTAAGCCATGCTTCAATAGTCTCAAGGGGAAGCGTATTTTCTCCATGCTGTTTCTTATTTATATAGCAGTGTTTGCACTTGAGATTGCAATTCGTCAGGATATGAAAAAAAACATTGATGGCATTTTTAGAAAAGGCCACGGTTTTTTTCATTCTTTTCATGCCTCTTAGCTCCTAAGTTTTAAATTTTGTACTTTTTATGGCAAAAAAAGTGTGATTACACCACGAAGTACACGAAGATCACGAAGAGTATATTTTTTATTCTTCTTTTCCTTCGTGATCTTCGTGGTAAAAATAAAATCTATCTTTTTTGGTATCGGCCTGTCCCGCTTGTCGAAGATACTGCTTGCGGTGCGGGGCTTGTTCGGGTTATTGGTTTTCAAGGCAGTGCTTGGACAGATTTTCATCGAATTCCACGGGATAGCACCCGTCGAAACATGCCTTGCAAAAATTCTTTTCCGGGTGTTGGATTCCGGTTGATTTAAGAAGGCCGTCAAGACTGAGGTAATACAGCGAGTCCAGGTCGAGAAAATCTTTAAGTTTTTCAACCGACATATTTGCTGCAATCAACTCCCCCCTTGTGGAAAAATCGATACCATAATGACAGGGAAAGATGTGAGGAGGTCCGCTTACGCGCATATGTATCCGGTTTACCCCGAGTTCACGAAGCGCTTTTACTCTGGTTTTAACCGTAGTTCCTCTTATTATCGAATCTTCGATGATAATAATATCTTTTCCTTTAAGAAGTTGTTTTACAGGGTTCAGCTTTATTCTAACTCCAAAATCGCGCATGCTCTGGGTGGGTTGGATGAATGTTCTTCCAACATAGTGATTACGGATCATGGCCATCTCAAAGGGGATTCCGGAGGATTCCGAATAGCCTAAGGCGGCATAGGTGCCCGAGTCGGGAAAGGGCATTACCAGGTCAGCATTCACAGGTGCTTCTTTGGCAAGGCGCCGCCCATGTGCCTTCCGGGTTAAATAGACATTTTGCCCATAGATGGTACTGTCAGGTCTTGCAAAGTAGATGAATTCAAAGATGCAAAAAGCTCTGTTTGCAGGCACCGGGGTTTTTATGCTCCGGATTCCATCTTCACCGATAATAACGATTTCTCCGGGATCGAGTTCGCGTATAAATTTAGCCTGGACCAGATCCAGCGCACAGGTTTCTGAGGCCAGAATGTAATGGCCATTGAGTTTGCCCAGGCATAAGGGTCGGAAACCATAAGGGTCCTTGATTCCGACAACCTCTCCTTTGCTGGTCAGCATCACAAAAGAATACGCTCCCTTTATCCGTGATACCGTTTCTACAAGGGCGCCTTCGAATCCTGATTTTAAGCTTTTGACAAAATAATGGAGAAAAATTTCGCTGTCCATGGTGGTCTGAAAAATTGAACCTGTTTCTTCGAGTTCTTTTTTCAGGTGGTGCGCATTTACAAGATTGCCGTTATGGGCAATGGCATATGCTTTTTTTTTGTGATGAACAACAAACGGTTGAGCATTGCTAAGTATAGAGCTTCCCGTAGTGGAATAGCGCACATGTCCTATGGCGCTTCCCCCTTCTAAATGTTCCAGATGGGTTATGTCAAAAACATCGGGCACAAGGCCCATACCCTTATGTCCTACAATATTATTGTTCCGGACCACAGCGATTCCAGCACTTTCCTGCCCCCTGTGTTGAAGCGCGTACAGGCCGAAATAGGTCAGTTTTGCGGCCTCAGGGTGCCCATAAATGCCGAACAGCCCGCAGGACTCACGAGGCTTTTCTAAATAATCCATTTAATTATTATATTCCTGTATGGTTTTAACCGAAAGTCTTTTTTTCTTTAGTGCTGCGATACCTTTGCATATAGCCATGGCTCCTGCAATTGTTGTTGCATAGGGAATATTGAATTTTATGGCCGCACGTCTTATCTCGTATCCGTCCCTCTTGGTTTCGCCGCCGGAGCCGGTATTAATAACAAGCTGAATTTTTTTGTTCTTAATGGCATCGACAATGTGGGGGCGACCGATGGAGACTTTGTTGATCATTTTATTCGATATGCCGCGATTTTTTAAGAACGAAGAGGTCCCCCGGGTTGCCATGATCATAAAACCCATATTGTGAAATTGAGATGCGAACGCAAGGGCTGCTTCCTTGTCACGGTCTTTTACACTTATAAAAACCGTTCCTTTATCAGGAAGATGGTGTCCTGCGCCGAATTGCGCTTTGGCATATGCAGACCCGAAATCCGAATCGATTCCCATAACTTCTCCGGTTGATTTCATTTCCGGTCCAAGGAGGGTGTCCACATCGGGGAAACGGTCAAAAGGCAGAACAGCCTCCTTCACAGAAACATGGGCCGGGATTCTTTCTCTGTCGAGGCCAAGCTCTTCAAGGGTTCTGCCGAGCATCACCCTCGTGGCTAGTTTGGCCAGGGGTATGCCGGTTGCCTTGCTGACAAACGGGATTGTTCTACTGGCTCTGGGATTTACCTCCAGAACAAAAAGGCGGTCGTTTTTAATGGCATACTGTACATTCATCAAACCAACAACATCAAGTTCCAAAGCCATGGATTTTGTAGCGTCGATAATCTCATCAAGCATAGACGGAGGAATGCTGTGAGGCGGCAGCACACAGGCCGAATCACCGGAATGAATCCCGGCCTCTTCAATATGCTCCATGATTCCGCCGACCACTGTTCTCTTGCCGTCCGAAATGGCATCCACATCGATTTCAACCGCGTCCTCTAAAAATTTGTCAATCAGAACCGGATGGCCCAATGATTCAGCGATTGCAATCCTGGTAAAGTTTTCCAGATCCTGAAGGTCGTATACGATTTTCATGGCCCTGCCGCCCAGCACATATGAAGGGCGCACAATAACCGGATACCCGATTTTTTCGGCCACGGCCACGGCTTCTTCTACGGAGGAGGAGGTGCCGTTTGCAGGTTGAATCAGACCCAACTTGTTCAGCATGGCCTGAAAAAGTTTTCGATCTTCAGCTCTGTTGATACTTGCCGGCTGGGTGCCGAGAATTGGAACGCCGGCCTCATAAAGCGGTATGGAAAGATTCAGAGGGGTCTGGCCGCCAAATTGAACAATAACGCCCATGGGCTTTTCGGTTTCTACGATGTGGAGTACATCTTCTTTGGTCAACGGTTCGAAATATAACTTGTCGGATGTGTCATAATCGGTACTCACGGTTTCGGGATTACTATTTACCATGATACTCTCAACCCCTTCTTCACGAAGAGCAAATGAAGCATGGACACAGCAATAATCAAATTCGATTCCCTGACCGATCCTGTTTGGCCCGCCGCCTAAAATCATCACCTTTTTTTTATCGGAAACCCTGGCTTCATTCTCCATCTCGTAGGTGGAATAGTAATACGGCGTACCTGCTTTGAACTCGGCCGCGCATGTATCAACAAGCTTGTAAACAGGACGGATGCCAAGGGTCTGGCGTGTCCGGTTGATCTTGTCTTCTGTGGAATCTGTTAAATATGCGATCTGTGTATCTGAAAACCCCCAGGATTTTGCTCTTTTTAAAAGCGATTCCGGCAAATCGGTTTCCAGTGATTTGATACGTTGCTCAAGATCAACGATCTGTTTTATATTGTGCAAAAACCAGGGATCAATACCTGTTAATTCATAAATATATTGAATGGACATTCCTTTTAACATGGCATAACGCAGGTAAAAGATGCGCTGGGAATTTGGGGTCGCCAGCTTCTGTTCGATTTTCGATGGCGACAATTTTTTTGCCGTATCATCCATTTGATCCGGGATATCCTTGCCGTCGGCGCCCAGCCCGGAGCGGCCGATCTCAAGGGACCTCAGCCCCTTTTGCAGCGCTTCTTTAAATGTTCGACCAATGGCCATGGTTTCTCCCACGGATTTCATGGCTGTAGTGAGATAGTCCGGTGTTTCGGGAAATTTTTCAAATGTCCAGCGCGGTATCTTTACGACACAGTAATCCAGGGTAGGCTCGAAAGATGCCAAGGTTTCCCCGGTAATGTCGTTGGGGATTTCATCAAGTGTATATCCGACTGCCAGCTTGGCTGCGATCTTGGCAATGGGAAAGCCGGTGGCTTTGGAAGCAAGGGCCGAACTGCGTGATACCCGGGGATTCATCTCAATTACGATCAATTTTCCGTTTTCGGGGTTCACGGCGAACTGAACGTTTGAACCGCCGGTATCAACGCCGATCTCCCGCATGATCGCGATTGATGCATCCCGCATGGCTTGGTATTCCTTGTCTGACAGGGTCTGAGCCGGTGCAACCGTAATACTGTCACCGGTGTGTATGCCCATGGGATCCAAGTTTTCGATGGAACATATAATGACGACATTGTCATTTCTGTCCCGCATCACCTCCAGTTCATATTCCTTCCAGCCCAGAACCGATTCTTCAAGCATTACCTGCCCGATAAGGCTTGCATCGAGTCCTGCTTTTGCCACTTTTTCCAGGTCTTCGGGGTTATAGACTGTACCGCCACCCGTGCCTCCCAGGGTGAAACTGGGACGAACAATTATCGGAAATCCGATTTTACGGCTGATGCTTCTGACCTCTTCCAAATCAGTTGCAAAACCGCTTTTGGGTATGCGAAGTCCTATATTTTCCATGGCGTTACGGAAAAGCTCCCTGTTTTCGGCCTTTTTTATTGACTCAATGGATGCACCGATCATTTCTACACCGAATTTATCGAGTACGCCCATTCCTGCAACTTCTACGGCAGTATTGAGGCCTGTCTGACCTCCCAGCGTTGGAAGCAGAGCACAGGGACGTTCTTTTTCGATGATTTTTGCAACCGCCTGGGGTACAACCGGTTCGATATAGGTTCGATGGGCCGTTTCAGGGTCGGTCATGATGGTCGCGGGATTACTGTTGACAAGGACGACTTCGTAGCCCTCTTCTTTTAAAGCCTTGCAGGCCTGAGTTCCTGAGTAGTCAAACTCGCATGCCTGGCTGATGATAATCGGACCGGCGCCGATGATGAGAATTTTGTGTATGTCCGTGCGTTTAGGCATTGCTTTTTTGCATCATATTCTTAAATTCGTCAAAGAGATATTTTGCATCATGAGGGCCGGGTGAGGCTTCCGGATGATACTGGGCGGTAATGATCGGTAATTCTTTGTGTCTGAACCCTTCCAGGGTATTGTCATTCAAGTTGATGTGGGTTATCTCAATATTTTTTCCCTGCAAGCTATGGGCGTCCACCGCAAAACCGTGATTTTGAGATGTGATTTCTATTTTCCCGGTTAACAGATTCTTTACCGGCTGATTGGCGCCCCGGTGGCCGAATTTCAATTTAAAGGTTTTTCCTCCAAGGGCAAGCCCTAACAGTTGATGCCCCAGGCAGATACCGAACATGGGAACATACCCCAGCAGCGACCGAATGGTTTCTATGGCGTAGGTTACCGGCTCCGGATCACCGGGTCCGTTTGAAAGAAGAATTCCGTCAGGTTCCATGGCTTTGACCGTATGGGCTTGTGTCCAAGCAGGTACGATTACAACTTCAACTCCCCGGGATTCCAGACATCTTAACATATTATATTTTATTCCGAAGTCAAAGGCCACCACAGAAAATTTTTCACCTTTGCATTTCCAAATCTTTTTATTTAAACCAGTTGTTCCCGGTTCGCAAAGGATTGGCTTTCCGTCAGTCCAATAATAAGGAGTTTTGGTTGTCACTGTTTTTGTAAGATCCTGCCCCTTGATGCTCGGGATCTTCCGTGCACGTTTAACACAAGATGACGGGTCAAGATCCTCTGTGGAAATGAATGCCCGCATCGCCCCTGCCTTGCGAATATGTCTTGTCAGAGCGCGGGTGTCGAACTGTTCTATACCAAGCACTCCTTGTTCTTTTAGATAATCGGCCAGGGAGGAAGCAGATTTATAATTGCTGGGGAAACTTTGGTATTCCTTTATCAGAAAGGCCGCCACCTGGATTCGGTCGGACTCGATATCTTCGGGATTGACGCCGTAGTTGCCTATCAAAGGATAGGTCATGGTTACCATCTGGCCGCTGTAAGACGGATCAGTGAGAACCTCCTGGTATCCGGTCATGCTGGTATTGAACACCACTTCACCCCCGATTTCACCGGGCCCGGTAAAGCTTTTGCAGGTAAAGGTTCGTCCGTCTTCCAGGGCTAAAAGTGCTTTCATACTAATAGATTCAGGCAAATATCTTGAACATGTAACCATTCAGCAAACAAAGTTGAAAATTTTAATTCACCATGTAGTTTTCAAACTTCCTGCCAGTCTTCGCCCCATTCTTCGGCTCCAACAGATTCTTTTGCCAGAACATCGAGTGTAACCGCCTGCACCTTGCGAAAGACTTGTGTATAATTCTTTTTTTCGCCGTTGACAGTCAACAGGTCGTTTTCGATGGAAATGCCGAAAAGCCTTTCGTTTTCTTCTAAATAGGGTAAAATTAGTTCCCAGTCATCGGGGCTCAAATCCACAAACTCGCCGCCGTTCAACTGGTCGTCCACCATCTTATGGTAAGGATCCCTTAAATAGATGGCGCCGCCTGAAGCCAGGGAGAAGAGGTTTGAGCCGGGATATGGCGTGACCTGGTCAATGACGTTGGCCTCGTCGTCGAACTCGATGCCGTTGAGAACAACAAACCCGCCGCCTTTGAGGGGATCGCCGGCCATAAACGATTCCGCCAGAAAATCGAGACAGGTGCCGTTGATCACAACCCTGGGATGTCCCACCGCATTAATCAAAGGACGGCCCGCGGCATTGCCCAGTACAAATACGTTTCCACCTTTGGCGCCGTACATAAACGTCTGGCCCACATCGCCGTATATAACCAGTTTGCCGCGCTTAATAATCTGGCCCAGTTGATCCTGAGCATTTTCGTGGACATATATTTCCAGTCCGTCGATGCCGGACGCAAGGTAGTCGCCGGAGCTGTCATAGACATCTATCCTGACACCATCAGATTCTTGAGACAGACCGCAGCCGCAGAATCGCTGTCCCCTGTAACCATAGCAGATGAACTTTTTCCATCCAAGTTTATAAGCAGCACACAGAAGACGCGAATCACAATCTTCTCCTTCAGGCGAAAATTCTTTGGCATTAATTATCAGAACTTTTTCATTGTTCCGTGGAGGACGCAGCGTATTTCGTTTATCCCAATCGATGTAGCGATACATGCTGGAAGAATTTTCATTCAAGTTCGGTGAAGCATAAAAAATTGAAGTCAGGTTTTCTTTTATGATTTGCAGTATTGAACTTCGCTTCTTATCTCCGGTGGGAAAACGACGGTCCATAAGATGTGTCAAAATCTCTATGGCTTTGGATTTAGCATCGTCATTTCCGGCGGCCTGTTTTTTAATCTCTTCGCAAAAGTATCTAATCGATGGATAATCCCGGGCGGCCATCTGCCGGCAACAACAATCCTTAAAATCAGAGATATCAGTACGGGACAGACCTTGCGTTAACGCCTGCCCGATTTCGGCAGCATTTGCCGGTGTTGTAAGTTCGGGGGTTATTTTATACGGTTGTTGATTTTCCGGTGTTTTAACAACGCCTCCGAATTTATTTGTACACACAAGTTTTTTGGAGCCGTTTCCCTTGCCGGAATCTTTGACGGTGAAAATAAAAGCGCCGCCGTCGGTTGCACTGCCTCCTCGGGCATTCCAGTATTTGTCCGCTATGGGGCAAAAACGGTTGTCCTCTGTTGCAAGGTTCTGCAGCGTGGCATCAATGGCCTGCTTCTCAGAGCAGATCAGGCCGATTTGCACCTCTCCTTCCTGCAAAGCAAACACCTGAGGACGCAACATGGAGGTGTCGGTAATGCCGAGAAGCTGAAAATAATTTTCATAGGGGTTGTTGCGTGCAATGATAAAAAACCAGGGGCCGTCCGGAGAAGAATGAATATGGGCCGCCTGTAAGTACCGATAAATATGCTGCTTCTCCGGTGGCAGTAAATCGAAATCATATTCCGAGGTCGGCGCCATGGCCTCAATAATATATTCCAATGGATATTCAAAGGTTCGGTTGAGCAGGTCGAGCAGTAGAACAGAAACCTCGGTATCTGTTAAAAATTGCGGAAAGATGTTATTTTGCTTCAAGTATTCACTTACCGCATGATAGTTGGCAAAATCGCCGTTGTGAACCAGGGCTTCATCCAATCCTATGAAGGGATGCGCGCCTCCGGGATGCCAGACCCTTCCTTTGGTGGGGTATCGCTGATGTGCAATCCAGCCGTGGGCTCCAAAATCCTCCAGACAGTAATACTGGGTGGCCTGTTCGGCATAGCCGACGATTTTCAGGATCATGATATTACGGCCGTGGGAAAGAACAAAGGCCTGCTGAACGCCCAAAGAGGAATAAAACTTCTGGTTAAGGCGAAAGGAATTCTGATATATAAATTCATCTTCGGCCCTGCCTGGTTTCAAATCCTGAAGCTTGTTTTCTACGATAAAACGATCCAGCACATCTTTTTTGACTCTGACAAAATACCGCCACACATCCGGAGGCTTGACTTCTAATCCTTCTATGTCTCGGTAATCGTCAAGGGTGGGAATACGTTCGGCTTTATGAACTTCCAGAAATGGGGTAATGGCGGATTCTTCCACGTCCGGTCGGGATTTTGGATCAAGCAGGGCGACCTGAAGCAGATAATGGGTGTCTAAAACTTCCTGGGTTACCCCCAGGTCTTGGGCGGACAGGCCTACCGCGGCAATTCCACCGCCCTTGCCATTGCCTCGATTATGCATCTGAACAGAGGGTTCATAAATATGACGGCCACGCACCGGAATAGACGAAATAAAGCCGGTAACACCGCATCCGCCCTCTTCCGCGGATTTTTTAAGGGGTATATTGCCGTGAGGCAGGCGGCCCCGAGATTTCAGTATATTTTCTATATTTGAATCAAAACTGTAATGCATTATTTATACCTTTATTTTGCCATGAAAAACCTGGTCCTTTGGGCCTCCGGCTCCGCTTCCAGGCCAGAGGGTAGAGCCTACGCCTCGGAGAGCCAGGTCAGAGATAGATGGCTCTGCCTTGGAGTTTTGTGGCTAAAATCACAAATTACAAGCACCAAATTTCAAATAAATCACAAATTCCAAACAAGGACCAAAGCCATTTTTTTTATTCTTTTTTTTATTCTTTTGAATTTCGGTCATTGGAATTTATTTGTTATTTGTATTTTGTTATTTGGGATTTCCCCTTTCGGTCATTGAAAATTGGATAAGTGCTTAAAGTATAAGCTCCGCCTCAGGAGCCGGTTGATATTTCGATCTTTCTTCTTCATCCAGATAGTCGAGATGCACCAGAAGATCAGTACGGCCCACCAGTTCTCTGATGCTCTTTAAACCATATTGTCTTAAAATTTCGCACCACTGCTTGCGCCAGGCCATATACATGTTAACGATGCGTTGTGTAGCCCAATCCTGGTTGACCATGCGGCCGAGCTCATGATCTGTCGTTGCAATGCCACGGGCACAGCCCCGCCCGCTTTCACAATGCCCACAGCGGACACATTCGAGGGCAACCAGTTCTGCGGTTCCGATGACGACTCCGTCAGCCCCCAGGGCGATAGCCTTGGCCACATCCATTGCATTGCGGATGCCGCCGCTGGCAATTAAACAGATTTCATCCCGTATGCCTTCTTCCTGTAAGAATTTGTGCACCTTGGGGATGGCATACTCTATGGGCATGGCAATGTTTTTTTTGGCAATATCCGGAGCGGCGCCTGTGCCGCCGTAGCTTCCATCAAGATGGACAATATGGGCTCCTGCGTGGTAGCTGCCAACAGCCACCATGTCAACATCCGTGGGTGTTGAGACTTTAACGGAGACAAGCACTTTTGGGTTAATCTCTTTAACCCAGTCCACGTGCTTTTTATGATCCTCCACCGAGTAGACGCTGTGAAACGGAAACGGCGAAAAGAGTGCATTCCCTACCACGGTTTCTCGCATGGCCGCGACTTCGGGAGTTACCTTATCACCTAGCAGGTGACCTCCCAGCCCGGGCTTGGCGCCCTGGGCGTACTTGAACTCCACCATGGGTGCATACAAGATGGTTTCTTCTCTTACTCCAAATAGACCGGTTGCTATCTGGGTAATGACATGTTCAGCATAGGGGAGTAGCTCTTGAGGATAACCTCCTTCTCCGGTGCATGTAAGCGTGTTGAGCAGTGTAGCGGCATGGGCCCTCCCTATCATAACCGCCAAAGCTGTGGAACCATAGGACATGCCGCCGCCGTAACACGGGATGG
>JAYEFV010000232.1:0-13000 GCA_034658755.1 Thermodesulfobacteriota bacterium
GGTGACTTGATATTCCTCCGGTCGAATACCGGTAATTCTTCCGATGTCACCGTTGAAAACCTCCTTGTCATAATTATTCCTGATCTGCATTACTTTATCGTTGACTCGAAAGTTCCGATTTCCCCGTACTATACCGTCTTGAACCGGATTGAGTGTTTTCTGCAGTTCCATATTAAGGTTTTCGGCCCCCACCACTCCCTTGTGCATGGGAGTTAAAACTTGAATATCGTCGACCGGATCAAAACCGAACCGTCGGGGAATACGTGTTTTGATCAACTCTAGTATAATTTCAAGAACCTTTTGAGGGTCTTCCTGCCGGATAAAATAAAAATCGTTGTTGGGCACATCGTTTTCAAATGACGGGACAATACCGTTATTGATTTTATGAGCATTGACAATAATCCGACTCGCTTTGGCCTGGCGGAAAATTTCGTCCAGTTCCACCACCGGCACCGCACCTGATGTAATAATATCATTCAGAACATTTCCCGCTCCCACTGATGGAAGCTGATTCACGTCTCCCACAAGAATAACAGTCGCAAAAGGTGGAACGGCCTTTAACAGGTGGTGCATTAAAATAGTGTCTATCATGGAAGCCTCATCCAGTATGAGAAGATCGCAATTGAGTGGTTTCTCTTCGTTTTTTTGAAAGCCGCCCTTAATAAAACTGAACTCCAGCAGGCGGTGAATGGTTTTGGCCTCATGACCCGTTGTTTCACTCATCCGTTTTGCTGCTCTGCCCGTGGGCGCAGCCAGCAGTGTTCTTACGTTAAGCCTGGAAAAGATTTTTAACACCGCATTGATAATTGTCGTTTTACCGGTGCCCGGTCCGCCGGTAATGATCATGATCTTGTTTGTTAGAGCGGAATGTATAGCCCTGACCTGTTTTTCCGCCAGGGTAATATTTAGTTGTCTTTGGACCCAATCTATCGCCCGTTCTGATGCGACATGGCGGACAGATTTAGGAGCTGTTAGGAGTATCTTCAACCGGTTGGAGATGCTGGTTTCGCATAAATGAAACTTGGCCAGGTATACGGCTTTGTTGTTTTCTTTAAACTCTTCGATTCTTTCGTTTATATCTTCAACGATTATCTTCCGTTCAACGGCAATGTTACCGAGTGCCTCGACAACCACATCTCTTCCAACGCCAAGGATTTCCTGACTCTTTTTTATAAGGGGTTCATATGGGTAAAAGACGTGACCCTCATCTGAGAGCTGATTGAGGACATAGAGAATGCCTGCTTCAACCCTCAAGCGTGAATCTTCAGGGAATCCAAGTTTTGAGGCGATACGGTCGGCGATCACAAATCCTATTCCGAAAATATCCGTTGCAAGACGATAGGGGTTGTCTGTCACCACCGCAATGGATCGATTCCCATATTGTTTGAATATTTTCGTGGCGTAGCCGGAACTGATTCCGTGAGATTGAAGAAACAGCATGACATCACGAATCTCTTTCTGCTCATCCCATGCCTTTTGTATCATAGCGATACGTTTTTTGCCGATACCGTTGACCCGGGAAAGCTTTTGGATTTCATTTTCGATGACATCCAGTGTTTGTTCTCCAAATTTTTTAACGATTCGGCCGGCCATGACAGGTCCGAGCCCTTTGATGAGTCCGGAACCCAGATACTTTCGAATTCCATAAACGGTTGCCGGAACCGTGGTCTTGGATTCCACAACCTTGAACTGCTCTCCAAATTTTGGATGATTAACCCACTCGCCACGCATGTTGAGAATTTCGCCGGGAGCCGGCGATATAAGGTGTCCTACTACGGTTACAAGATCCCTTTGCCCGTGAACTTTTACTCTGACAATTGTAAAACCGGTCTCGTCGTTCGTGTATGTAATTCTTTCAATCTGGCCGGAAAGGTCCGTAAGCATAGTCTTGCCCTTATACCCAGTCCGGTAACCGTATATCTTGTTTTAAGGCTCTGCTGGGGATGAAACATTTTATATCAATAACCGGGGACCCGTCAAACGCATCGATCTTGTCGATTTGAAGAGTGTTCCCTTGTATCGATAGTATCTTACATATGGATATGCCAATCAGATTGGGCCGTAACGGGGAATGGGTCGCAAACACCCCTGTTAAAGGGTTTTTCTTATTTCTCCTCGGATGGATCTGCATTGCTTTCCTCTTTTCAGGGGTGTCATTCTCATGAAACCAATAACATACGGTTATATGAGAAAATTCATCTAAACCCAAAAGAGCCTCATTATATTTTTCATAGACCTCAATCCATACATTTTCATCCTGTTTCTTTATAACGCCCACAGGAATAATATAAAAACGGTCTTTCATCTATATTCTCCTTTCAACGGGGAATACAATTAAATTAATTTATCAACATATTGTATTTTTTATTGACATATACCCCAACATATCGCATAAATTAATTGCTACGTATAATATTGATAATATACTTTAGTAGCTTAGCATGCGGCATTCGGTCAATCAATAACTACGGCGTAATATTCAGGTATAAAAAGGGATGGGCGTATGAATCGAAGGAATTTTTTGCTGAAAAGCACCGGTTTGTTGATCGTAAGTTTTTTCGGGCTGAATATTTTTTCAAAGGCATTTGCCATAGAAAAACATCAAAATCACACTGTTGATCAGCCTCGCATTGCACTGATTATCGATGATATCGGATTCAGCCTTTCCCATGCAAGACAATTCCTGAATCTGGGTGTTCCCATTACCTTTGCCATCTTGCCACGACTGGTATATTCTTATGATCTGGCCCTTGAGATTTATGATAACGGACATGAAATCTTGCTTCACCAACCCATGGAACCTTACAACATTGATTCTTTTGACCCAGGACCCGGAGCACTCTATGTCGGAGATGGGGCCGACAGGATCGAGAGAATTATAGAAGATAATATTGCCGGCGTGCCTTATGCCGTTGGAGTAAACAACCATATGGGGTCAAGATTTACAGAGGCATATAAAGAAATTAGAGAAGTGCTCGAAAATGTAAAGAAAAGGGGTCTTTTTTTTGTTGACAGTCTTACATCAAGCCATTCTATGGCGTATAGAACCGCAAGAAAGCTTCATATGGCTGCTACAGGCAGGAACATCTTTCTGGATAATCTTCATGATGAATCAGCCATTTATGATCAACTCAACAAGCTAAAAAGACATTCGATAAAATACGGGCATGCGGTGGGAATCGGACATCCGTTTCCGCAAACAGTACATACGATCCGTCGATTTGTAAAAAATATCAAAGATTCTGATATCTCACTGGTCCATGTGTCCGATGTTTTGTAATACCCAACCTGAACAAGCCGGCCTACGGCTCGGAGAGAACCAAAAATTATTTGCCATACAAGACACCAAGGATAAACTTATTAATCTTTCTTCGCCTGCCCTGTTACAATATTAAAAAACCCAAGTCGATTTTTGTTGAAAAATACCATCGAATGCCTATAGTAAGTGAAATTTAGTACTATTTAACAGGGTGAACCTTTGTGAATGGGTAGCGAAAATAAAAAGTTTTGCAAAATACACAAATTTCACAATGAATGTGCTAAAATATGAAAAATTTAGGAAAGAGAGGACTGTGAAATGAAATTTTTGATCGCTGAACAAAATATAGGAGATGATGCCACAAAGGAGCAGGCTGAAAAACTGATTGATCTTTTGAAAGAAAAGGGTTGGGATGTTGAATATGGAATCGGGAAAAATGTGGCAACCGACGTTTCCGAGTTCGGACAGGAAGAAAAGATTCAGGAGGCATTTGCAGATGATTTTATGCTCTGCATATCCCAGTTGGAAGAATGATATGCTTTACAATTTACATTCCAAAAAAAAAGGCGCAGTATGTGTTGAATGTGGTGCCGGCGCTGTAATAAAAAGCGGGACAAAAATCGGGGATCGAATCGTGTTATATAAGTCCATTAAAGGAAATTGAGAGTCATGGAAAAAACATTATCTATTATTAAGCCCGACGGTGTTGCCCGAGGACTGATCGGCAACGTTATTAAACGATTGGAAAGCAACGGACTCAAGATCATTGCCATGAAGATGTTGAAATTGACCAAAGCCCAATCAGAAAGTTTTTATGCAGTGCACAAAGAAAGGCCGTTTTTTCAAAGTCTGACATATTTCATGACATCCGCACCTATTGTGGTTATGGTTATTGAGGGAGAAGATGCCATAGCCAGATACCGTGACATAATGGGTGCCACCGATTACAGGGAAGCGGCAGAAGGGACCATTCGGAGGGATTTTGCAACGGATATCGAAAAAAATATCGTACACGGTTCAGATTCCCCCAAGACCGCCGCCTTTGAAATAGGTTTTTTTTTCAATAGCTTTGAAGTTAACGGCTGATGTCCAATACAATTAATTGTGACAACATCTCTATAGTTTTGCACCAGCCACGACATCCTGAAAATATCGGGTCCATTGCCCGCGCCATGTGTAATATGGGCTTCAATCGACTTGTGGTCATCGACCCCCCAAACTTTGACCTGAATAAAATCCTGAAATTAGCGACTCATGCCGCTTCAGATGTCGTTGATAAAACTAGCATTTGCACAGATCTTAAGGACGCACTTTCCCATTTTAATTATGTTGTCGGTACTACGGCGCGACTGGGAGGACAGCGGCAGGTTATTAACACTCCTTCTGAACTGGCTCAAAAGCTGGTTCCCATTTCCATTGAAAATCGCATAGCCATCCTCTTTGGACCGGAAGACAGGGGACTTTCCAACGAGGACATCCGCTACTGTCATGTGCTTGTAAATATCCCCTCGGCCGAATTTTCATCCCTGAATCTTGCCCAGGCGGTAATGATCATATGCTATGAAATTTTTATTGCCGGTCTTGAAAAAAATACGAAATCCATTCCTCGTCTTGCCGGCCGGCATGAACTTGATGGCATGTATGACCAGCTCAAAGATATACTGGTCAGGATAAGTTATATCAATCCTGAAAATCCGGATTACTGGATCAACAATTTACGCCGTTTTTTTTCCAGGCTTCAGCTTCGTGGCAAAGAGGTCAGTATTATCCGTGGGATATGCAGGCAAATCAATTGGTATGGAAAGAAGTGCTATGAGGACGGGAAAAATATAAGGCAAAATCAGCAAAGCGGGAGCATAAAGAATAAGATTCCCCAATAGGAAACCTATGAGATTAATCAGATTTGGTCAAAAGGGTAAGGCCAAGCCGGGGCTGTGGAAAGATGGCAAAATCGTCGACTTAAGAGAAATCTTCCCCCAGATTCCGGATATAAGTGAAACATTTTTCAGAGACGGATGGCTTGAAAAGGTTGCCGGGGTTAAGCATCCGGGCCGAAAAATCGAAGCGCGGATTGCAAGCCCGATTCATCGTCCGTCCAAGATCATCTGCCTTGGAAAAAATTATGCCGAACATGCCAAAGAAGGAGGCTTTGAAAATCCTGAAAAACCGTTGATATTCTGTAAAACACCAAATGCCTTGAGTGGACCTTATGACCCCATAATACTTCCCAGAAGCAGCGGCCAGGTGGACTGGGAGGTGGAACTTGCAGTAATCATTGGGAAAGAAGGGAAAAGAATTAATAAAACAGATGCATTCGATTGCATTGCAGGATTTACTGTCATGAATGATGTGTCCGGACGGCAGGCTCAGTTTTCCGATTCCCAATGGTTCAGAGGGAAATCGTTTGACAGCTTTGCCCCGGCCGGTCCTTTCATTGTCACTCCGAATGAGATTGACGATGTAAATAACCTGAGGCTCACTGCTGTCGTAGATGGCGAAATCATGCAGGATGGAAATACCCGGGAAATGATTTTCGACATTCCTGCCATAATAGAAAACATTAGCGAGGATATCACGCTTATTCCGGGCGACATAATTTCAACCGGAACGCCTGCCGGAGTGGGAATATTCAGAGATCCGCCGGTAGTTCTAAAGCCGGGAAACGTGGTCGAATGCCGCATCGAAAAAATCGGCGCCATTATCAATAAAGTGGTAACTGAGTAAATTGTACAGGGTAAACGCATTTGATTTCGGTGCAGCGTAGCGACGGCGGGTTCTCCCTGTGTTGGGATTCAAATGCGTTTGCCTTTATAAGTTGCAAGAGCTTTAACCGGAAGTTTTCCGGCTCAATATTTCGAATCAGCGTACTCCACCCACCCCCCGCTCATTACCAGGGCACGGTCAAAGTCAGAAATTGAAAAAGATACTTCTAAATGGTATTGGTTAGCTGTTATGATAAAGATATTTTTTTCAAGATTCGTTTCCAGATAGGTTTCTTTGCCGGCAAAGTCTCTGAAAATACGGTCGATGGTTTCCGCCGGCAACTCCACTGCCATCATACCACAGTTAAACATGTTTTGTCTGAAAATTCTGGCGAAACTTTCTGCGATGACCAGGTTAATGTTGTTCACTTCAAGTGCCCAGGCGGCATGTTCTCTGGAAGACCCGCATCCGAAGTTTGTTCTTGTAATGATAACGCTCTTTTCTTGAATATCAATTCGGTGCATGAATCCATCGAACTTGATATCTTCTAAAAGATAGGGCCGAAGTGCCTGCTTGGTAATCTCAGAAAGATATTTTGCCGGAATAATTTCGTCGGTGTTGATATCATTTCTATCAAGGAAGATCGCTTTTCCGCTAAAATTTTTCATGATATATCCTTCAACCTTTGAAAAGTCTTGAATTTGCAATGTAACCCGAGATGGCTGTAGCTGCCGCTGTGGCAGGGTTTACAAGGTGCACCATACCTCCTTTGCCCATGCGTCCGTTGAAATTTCTGTTTGTTGTGGATGCACAGACTTCGCCTTGAGCTAATACGCCGTTGCTCATGCCCAGGCAGGCGCCACATGTCGGATTTGTAACGCAGAATCCGGCGTCTAAAAATATTTTCAGAATCCCTTCCTCCATGGCCTGGCGGTAGATCTTTGGTGTTGCCGGAGAGACAATGCCCCGCACGGAATTGCTGATCTTTTGGCCGGAAAGCTCCCGGGCGGCAACCCTGAGATCTTCGATTCTTCCATTAGTACATGAGCCTATATAGACCTGGTCCACCTTTATGGTTCCCATCTCCGTGACCGGTTTTACCTGATCGGGTTTATATCCAAAGGTAACCAGCGGTTCCAGGCGACTTACATCATGTTCAATCACCTGATCATACCGGGCATCAGAATCCGAAAAAAACCGGCTAAAATTATCAAGCGCTGCTTTTTTATCAGGATATTCATTATTAATGAACTCCCATAAATACTCAACTGTTGTCATGTCAGGAAGGCAGATACCCGAGGTTGCCCCGGCTTCAACAGCCATATTGCAAAGTGTCATCCTCGATTCCATGGTCATGGCATCCACAACCGGCCCGATAAATTCAAGGACCTTGTTGGTTGCACCGTTGACCCCCAGGCGGCCGATCACGGAAAGGATCACATCTTTGGCCAAAACACCTTCAGGCATCCGTCCGCTGATGTTTATTTTAATGGTTGAAGGATAGTGAAAGGCGCAAACGCCTTTAAGAATTCCCACCTCAAGATCTGTGGTCCCGACTCCGGCGGCAAATGCACCGAATGCGCCATGGGTACAGGTATGAGAATCACCCATAATCACCGTAAAGCCCGGGCGCACAAATCCTTTTTCAGGAAAAAGCACATGGCATATCCCGTTTCTGCCGATGTCAAAAAAATCAAGAATATTGTGGCGTCTGGCCCAATCTCTGAGAATTTTACCCTGTTCGGCAGTCTTTGAGTCTTTTGCCGGCGTAACATGATCGATAACGGCCTTGATCTTCTCCGTGTCAAAAACACGGTCCTTGTTGCGGCTAACCAGATCATTGATTGCCATGGGTGTTGTAATCTCATGACAGAATACGGCGTCCAGTCGGATTACATGAATATCTTCTGCGGGGTTATCAACATGGTGGGCATCAAAAATTTTTTCGGCGATGGTTTTCCCCATTTATTCACCTTTTAATCTGAGACATTAGCAAAATGCTCCTCTTTTCAAAGGGTTCAAACTGTGTCTGTTTTCAGCACGGACAGAAATGCGGACTGGGGGATCATTACCTGACCCACCATCTTCATCCGCTTTTTTCCTTTTTTCTGTTTTTCGAGTAGTTTACGTTTTCGTGTTATGTCACCGCCATAACATTTTGCGGTAACGTCCTTTCTAAAGGCTGAAACCGTCTTGCGGGCAATAACATTACCGCCGATAGCCCCTTGGATGGCTATCTTAAACATCTGTCTCGGAATTTCATCACGCAGTTTTTCACATGCGCGCCTTGCCCGCTCAACCGCCCTGTCTCGATGAACAAGCTGTGAAAGCGCATCAACACGATCCCCGTTGATCAAAATATCCACCTTGACAAGGTCGGTCTCTCTGAAATCTATCAATTCGTAGTCAAAAGATCCATACCCCTGTGTAACAGACTTAAGCATGTCGTAAAAATCATAAACAACTTCGGCCAGGGGAAGTTCAAATATCATCTCCAACCGATTATTGGTCAGATACTGATAATTCTTATTAATCCCTCTTCGATCCAGGCAGAGCTTCATAACCGTCCCCATATACCGATCCGGTATTATGATGGAGGCACGAATAAACGGCTCTTTTGTATATTCAATCTTTGTAGGATCCGGGTATAAGGCCGGGTTGTCGATGATTAACGTCGAACCGTCATTCATGACAATCTTGTATCTGACCGAAGGAGCCGTAAGTATCAAAGAAAGATCGTATTCACGTTCAAGACGCTCCTGAACAACCTCAAGATGGAGTAGCCCCAGAAAGCCGCAGCGAAACCCAAAACCCAGAGCTACGGACGTATCTTTTTCATAAATAAGGGCAGCATCGTTTAGTTTCAGTTTTTCCAGACCCGTAGCCAGGTCCGCGTAGCCATCAGAGGCAACCGGGTAAATCGAAGAAAAAACAACCGGTTTCGCTTCCTTGAATCCGGACATGGGCTTTTCACAGGGGCGGTCTTTTAAGGTTATGGTATCCCCGCATCGGGTGTCGCTGACCGTCTTTATACCTGCGATCATATAGCCTACCTGACCTGCTGAAATTTCTTTTTGGGGTATACGGTCGATCTGAAATATCCCGACTTCCTCAACCTTATAAACGACATTATTTGACATAAACATAATCAGATCTTTTGGCTTTACTCTTCCCTGAAAGACCCGAAAATGAACAATCGTCCCCCGAAAAGGATCATAGTGAGAATCAAAAATCAAAGCTTTAAAGGGCGCATCCGGATCTCCTGTGGGAGGCGGCAGACAATCTATAATACACTCAAGCACATCTTCGATGCCGATCCCTTCCTTGGCTGAAGTCAGTATTGCCGTTTCCGGATCAAGTCCCAGGTCTTCTTTTATCTGTTTTTTTACCCGCTTAACATCAGCCGACAGTAGATCTATTTTGTTGATTACGGGAATAATTTCAAGGTCATGTTCCAGGGCCAGATAAAGGTTGGCCAGGGTCTGAGCCTCCACTCCCTGGCTGGCATCTATCAAAAGCAATGCCCCTTCGCAAGAAGCAAGCGCTCGGGAAACTTCATAAGTAAAGTCTACGTGTCCGGGTGTATCTATGAGATTCAGGGAATAGGTCTGATTATTTTTTGATATATACGGCAGACAAATGGTCTGGCTTTTTATGGTAATGCCACGTTCCCGCTCTATGTCCATAGTGTCTAATATCTGATCTTTAAAATCCCGGTCCATAATGACATTGGTCGCCTGTATCAGGCGATCGGAAAGCGTGGATTTGCCATGATCAATATGTGCTACGATGCTGAAATTTCGTATGTTTTTCATTATAGCTTATAATACCTCTTTTAATAATCACTCAAAACAAAATCAAAAGCTTGTTGACATAAAATTTCTTTGGAATTATAATTAGGGTTTACAAATAGATTCACACCATCCAAATGGATGAGTATCTGTCCTTTTTTAGCAATCATATAATGTGCTAAAATATTAACTATTTATCATCTCTGTAATATTGTGTCACAATTTGAAATACTCAATTTAGGTATAAATTAAAGAAAACGTCTTTTATCAAATTGTTGTTAAATATGTCAACCCCGGCACCAAAGAAGCAGCAATCGGGCTTAAGGACTTCGACCCAATTGGAATAGGTTGCCATTAAAAGGGTTGTAATTTCGATTCCGTTTATAGCAAGATAGAACTGCCGAGACACATAATTATAGAAAATATATTCATATAACCACAATGGGCTGGGCAAAAAGAGATGGATGAACTCGTTTTAATAGTAGACGACGATGCTGACATAATAAATTCGATGCACGAATTTATTACCAGATCGGGATACAATTCCATAACGGCTACCAGTGCGGAAGAAGCGCTCGAATTATTAAAATCGAACCGTGTAAATGTAGCAATAACCGATATAATGCTACCTGGCAAGGACGGTCTCTGCCTTACTGACCTCATGACACAAAATCATGATATAGATGTCATTGTAATGACCGGTTACAGTAGCGAATACTCTTATGAAGAAGCCATAAAGAAAGGCGCCAGCGACCTTATCTTTAAACCCTTTCGTTTCGAAGAACTACTGCTAAGATTGAAAAAAGTATTGAAAAATCGACAATTAGTCAAGGATCGTGCCAGGGTGCTCGGCAAACTTGAGAAGCTCGCAATAACAGATGGTCTCACAAAACTGTATAATTTAAGGCACTTTTATAATCAGATCGAAGTAGAAATTGGCCGGTGCAGCCGCTACGGCCATTCACTTGCTCTTTTGCTTTTGGACATTGATAAGTTCAAGGTGTATAATGATTCATACGGACATCTTGAAGGCGATAAAGTGCTGGTCAGGCTTAGCCAGATTATTAAGTCATGCCTCAGAACAATGGATTCCGCTTACAGATATGGCGGAGAGGAATTTACTGTTCTCCTCCCGGAAACAAAAGGTGAAAAGGCGAAAAACGTTGCCAACAGGATTCGGACCGCTGTGGAATTAGAACGTTTTTTGCCGGAACCCGATAAAGTTGTAACAATAACCATAAGTATCGGTCTTACTGAATATTTTAAAAATGAACAATTATCAGCATTTATCAAAAGAGCCGATCAGGCAATGTATAATTCAAAAGCCAAAGGCCGAAATAGAATCTCCTCCCTCTTTGCTGAACCTACTTCCAATCAAAATAACCGCAACCCGGATAAACCGGCCTACGGCTCGGAGAGAAATAACAAATAACAAATCGCAAATCCTTCCCCAATATTGGCTCGATTTAGATTTATAGAGACAGATCTACCATCCTTTGAACCGCTTTTAGTGCGGACCGCTGTATTTTTTCAGGTACCTTGACCTCTCCTTCCATTAATTCCAGGCTCCTGGCAATATCATGGAGGGTGATTTTTTTCATGTCCGGGCATTCCATGGCACCGGAAGCCGGATAAAAATCTTTTTCAGAATTTGCTTTTTTCAGAGGATAAAGCAACCCCACCTCAGTTCCGACAATAAAAGTTCGATTTTTGGATTCCCTGGCAAACCGGATCATTCCTGAAGTGCTAAAAACATTATCCGCCAGCGCAAGAACTTCCGGCCGGCATTCGGGATGGGCCATAAAAACAGCATCAGGATATTTCTGTTTCACTTTTTTGACATCTTCCTGGGTTAATAAATCGTGAACCGGGCAATATCCACTCCAGACATGAACCTTCTTGCTTGTATGAGAAGCGGTATACCTGGCGAGGTTTTGGTCGGGAACCATTAATACCTCTTCAGCATCCAGACTGTTAACAACTTCTATGGCATTGGCCGAAGTGCAGCATATGGTTGAAAGTGCCTTGACCGCTGCCGTTGAGTTAACATAGGTTACAACCGGCATCGGGGAAAGTTTATCCATTTTGGCTTTAAGGGCTTCCGGTGTTACCATATCAGCCATGGGACATCCGGCATCTTTGCGGGGCAAGAGCACGGTCTTTTCCGGAGAGAGGATTGAAGCGGTTTCAGCCATAAAATGCACACCGCAAAAGACGATGATCTTGGCATCGGTTTGGGCTGCCCTGATGCTCAGTTCCAGTGAATCACCGCAAAGATCCGCAATATCCTGGATTTCAGGCGGCTGGTAGTTATGTGCAAGCATAATTGCTTTTCTTTTTTTTAACAAACTTCTTATCTTTGCCTTCATTCTTTAGATTAATAACCTCTATTTGCCAATCATTTCTTTGCTGCCTTTATACTTATTGCTCGTCAAGATATAGTATTTCAACACCCTGCGGTATTTTAAAATTGAACATGGAATCATCTATTTTCTGTTTAAACTGAATGTTGTCAAGCTCGATTCGTGTTTCATCTCCGTATGAGTTATAGGTGACAATTTTAAGCACTTCAAAATTCTTTGTTGAAATAAACAGATATATAACCGATACATCGAATGTTTTCTGCCTGGGTAAAAGTTTCAACACATGGTAATCATCTTCAGCTTTTTTGTCGAGAAGAATAGTGAATTGCTTCTTTACCAACTTCATATCTGAAAGAAAACTGAATCCCTTTCCATCCCCGAAAAAAGAAGGGGCCTTTCCGACCATGACCTGGTTGTCTTCTGGTCTGTATATCCATAACCTATTGCCATCCGTTATTATGGTTTGCCGGTCGGGCGTTTCATACTCCCATCTCATTTTGTCGGGGCGTTTGAAAAAGGCTTTCCCCGATGCGCTATCTGTTATTTCCATGGCTTTTATTGTTGAAGCTTGAAAAAAGTTGGCCGAAAAGCCTGAAATCGCATACCGTGTTTCAACCTTCTTAATGATATCATCCGGAGAAAGATCCGATACATTTGGCGATAAATCTAATCTCTGAGATAAATCCTGGCTGAATACCGCCTGGCTAAAGCAAAAGCAAACAAACAAAATTAGAGCACCTTTAATTTTCATTAAAAGATCTCCTAAAAACATTGAAAAAACATAAAATAAAACCACGAATGAACGCGAATACACACGCATTTAAAAATAATTACATGATTCTAAACACACAAGGCATTTGTTTAGAATGTCCATTTGTGTTTAT
>JAYEFV010000233.1:0-3359 GCA_034658755.1 Thermodesulfobacteriota bacterium
CTACCCTCTTGAGCTGGCCCATCTCCTGAGTGGCCTTCTCTATCTTTTCAGTGACCTCCTGCTCTACCTCTTCAGGGGAGGCCCCGGGATAGGGAGTTATTATAACCGCATTCTTGATTGCAAACTCAGGGTCTTCAAGCCGGGGAAGAGACTGGTAGGCAAAATATCCAAGGACCAGCACGACCACTGTCATGGTCCAGGTTATTACACTCTTATTGATGGAAATTTCGGCTATATTCATACCTTATTTCCCCTCTCTCTGTTTTTCCCATGGCTGCACCTTCATCCCCTCCTCCAACTCGGCTACACCGGCCACCACAATAGTATCACCGGGGTTAATACCATCAAGGATTCGGATGCTGCCTGAACCTTCAAGGCTTCCTATCTTAACCTCTTTCCTGTGAACAACGCCGGCCTTGGGGTCAAGTCCCCAGACATAGGGGTTGCCGGAAGCAACAAGCACTGCGATTGCAGGGACAAAGATATCCGTGCGGCCCTTGCCTTCAGCTCTTCTGGAAGTTGCAGTTACCGTGGCAGTCATGCCGGGAAGTATATTGGCCTCCCGGGGCTGGTCCATAATCAGCACCACCTGGTAGGTCTGCGTGGCCGGGTCTGCCTCTGTAGAATACTCCTTTATTTCAAGGGGAAATTCCTTGCCCGGTATAGACTCAAAACGGGCCATTATCTTTTTTGTCCCGCTTTCTTCCCGGATCTCGGCTATAATGAGTTCAGGAACATCAACAAGCACCTCTACCCTTGATATGTCCTGCAGGTTGACTATGGGGTCCTTGGCCATGACTTTCTGAAAGTTTTCAACATATCTCTTTGAAATTACCCCGTCAAACGAGGCTCTGAGCGAGGCATCCCTCAGAGCGTTCTTTGCATCCTCAAGCTGCGCCTTTGCCACGTCCCTTGCGGCACGGTACCGGTCAAAATCAGCCTTTGACACCTGCTTCTTGGCATAGAGTTCCTTGTAGCGGCGGAACTGCTGCTCTGCCTCGCGGTACCTTGCAAGGGCCTCGTTGACCGCATTCTGGAAATCCCTTTTCTGTATCTGCGCGATCAGATCACCCTTTTTCACCTGCTGCCCCTCCTCCACGGGGAGCGCTACCAAAGGGCCCGAAACCTTGAAGGACTTTACGGCGCGCCTGGCTGCCCTGACAGTGCCCGGGAAACCATAACTGAGCAGGGCGCTGGTATCCCTGATGGTCATTATCTTGACCGGCCTGATCACTTCCCGTTTTTCCTGCACCTCTTCCCTGCCGCACCCGGCTGCAAAAAGAATCAGTACAGACATGATTACCGCGACGGCACGACCCGCATGTAAAATCATAAACTTTACCCTTTTAATGGCTGATTTCATGGTTCCTCCTGAAATACAAGTAACTTTCATTAAAATATTATTGAGTCATGACCACCGGCATCGCCGGTGGCTTGCTTAAAGCCCTATAAGGGCATTCATTACTGGCTCCCCTTAAGGGGAATAGTCGGCGGGGTATGCTGGACCTCATCCTGAAAGAGTATCTCGTGACCGATTGGACAGACTCAATCTTGTGACGCTCTGACGCTGGTACGAGCCTCGCTAAAAGGGAGGACATCTCTCCGTGTCGTATCGGTCTTCGCGGTACACATTAATCTCCTGACTGTGGATGTACCTTACCTGCGAACCTTCGCCTCATCCAAGCTGGCGGTAATGACATCACCACGAATTCCTACGACGCTGGTTGAGAGTATCGATACCCCTGCAGGTGCATGAACTGCAATGTCTCGCAATTCGTGGCAGATGTATGATACCACTCTTGTCAAATACTACAGCATAGCTTTTGCCATTCTCCCCGGCATAGCCGGGGGTTTAGCACTGGAATTATTTCTGACGTGGAATTGAAAAATCTGATTTGTTACGAATGACTGATGACGGTAAAGTCCCGAAACACACCATGGAAACAATCCTTTTTTTATTATAGCATTTTTCGTATGACTTGATGCCATTTTGAAGCATCGTTTATTGTATTTTCAAAGAGTTATCAACGAGTTTTGGTATCAAGTCATATGGAACGGACTATAGTTCTACTTTGGGGGTTGTGTAACCCCCTCCAACAGTCCGGAATCGCTTTGCAACATATTGGCTGAAAGTGGAGGAGAGATGATCCATGACATCCTCTAAACTGGACAGTAGTGAGTTCTCTCCAATCCCCGAAGTTTAGTTCGCTAAGTGGTTGAAATCATTGATTCTGGCAATTTCACACCCCATTTTTTAGTGTCAATGATTTCAATAGGTTACGAGAACTCACTACTGACCAGCTCTAAAATAATATTTTCTTTAAATAATAAGCACCGGTTAAAATATCAACGACAGCTTTTGTGGGTTTGTGAAATAAAAACATCTTTCAGCATCAATTTTCGGCCAATTGGGGCTGAAAAAGGCAAAAGGAACCCTGTACGGCGTGAAAACTGATTCACACCGGAGATTCACGGAAGATCAGTCAAGGATAATTGTTTCTACAAAAAAATGGATCAGTGCTAATTTTTTCTATACTGCCCTTTGAGAAAGCCGTTGATAATAGTTGACGAAGATAGTATTCACCCAAAAGGTGAAGCTGAATATTTTAAACTCAACACCTGATAACCTGATGAAATGGGCTTTTAGAGAACAAATGGATGTCTGGGAACCTCAAGAATCGCTCAGGCTAGGTAAAAAGTAACTAATGGATCCTGCAATCCTCACCGTAGCATTTGCCATGGGATACCTGGTGTACCGGCTGGGACTGCCGCCTCTGGTGGGTTTTCTCCTGGCCGGCCTGGGGCTCAGTGCCTTTGGCTTTGCTGCCACCCCTTTGCTTAAGACTGGCTCAGATGTTGGCGTCACGCTGCTCTTGTTCACCATCGGGTTGAAGCTGAAAATCAAAAACCTTATCAAACCAGAGGTGTGGGCCGCGGGTACCCTGCACATTGGTTTGACCGTGGCAGTATTCGGTTTTGCCCTCTTTTGTCTGGGCTTCTCTGGGCTGCGGTTTTTTCTGGAAATTGATCTGAGCACGGCGCTGCTGATGGCCTTCGCGCTCAGCTTCTCCAGCACGGTGTTTGCCGTCAAGATCCTCGACGAAAGCGGGCGGATGAATTCGCTGAACGGGCGCACCGCCATCGGGATTCTCATCATTCAGGATATTGTGGCCGTCATTTACCTGACCGTTTCAACCGGCAAGGTGCCTTCGGTATGGGCGCTGCTTGTCATCGCGCTCTTGCCCATCGCCAGGAAGATTTTCCTGCTCATGCTGAACCGAGTGGGCCACGGTGAGTTGATGGTCCTGTTCGGCTTGTTTGTGGCACTCATTGCGGGGGCGCATACCTTTGAGGTGGTT
>JAYEFV010000234.1:0-3348 GCA_034658755.1 Thermodesulfobacteriota bacterium
AAGATATATCAAGGGTTTGACTAAAATTTACAGAATAATTTCTTCTTTTAATGCTTTCCAGAATAGCAAAAGATTGTTTAGATTCAAGCAAGTTATTGTCAAGAAGCATCACCTTATTCTGTTTTTTAGGTACGAAGTTGTCAAAAGATGCATAATTACTGTTCAATTTACCTTCTTTTCTTGGAACTAAACAGAATGAGCATTTTTTATTGCAGCCTCTTGTAAAAAAACCGACAGCATAGGATCGGTGTTTATATAATTCATAATCGGGAAAACATTTGTCAATTTTTTTAGGTAGTTTTTTGCTCAGATTAACACCTGATCCCCCTATGTTAATATCTGATCCGTAAATTTTATTTAATGCCTTTATCCGGCTCATTGATTTTTCATTATAAAATACAGAACTGGCAAAGTATTTATTAGCTTTGATATATGTTATCTTTTTTGAGAGAATAACAGTGTAACCGAGCTTCTTATAAAAAGAACTGATTTTCATTAAAGCGAAATTTGGGATTTTGCTGTCGATATCGTAAAGGACTATTCGTTTCAAAACAGTAATTCTCTAAAATAAAAAGTTTTTATTTTATTGGATTACAAAATTCAAAATAAATGCTTAAATTTTGTGAAGTATCGTACGAAAATCTTTACAAAGTGGGTATACGAAAATGGCCTTAGACAACGCATTTTTTTTATACGTTCTGAAGAGACTATACCCTTCGGTCTTTCCGATTTGAATCCAGTTGGCGGCTCGATAGCAAGTGCCTCGGAAACGATCTATCTGAACAAAAGTTTCCAATAACACAGGCTTGTAATTATATCGTGCTTCCCAATCCAGGGGAAGCTGCTTGGCAACTCCCCCAAGAATCCGAGAAGCCAGATTGGGCGATTTGATATGGGGAAGAATAAGAAACCGTACATTATTGACAATTAACTTAAGGTTTTTTGAGCGTTTTTCGTCTGACCATCCAATGAACGCGTCGCGACTGAATAGGCGCCATGCACAGGCGGCGAACCCGAGAACGGCCAGGAGATATTTGCCGCGGTGTATGTTTAGGTATTTGTCTTTCCAATCCTTGCCCTGAAAACTGTTAGACTTAGCTTTCAAAATGTCAATTGTCCGAGGCAGATCCTTGCCGCCGTATACAAGATACCGCATTTGTGCCCCAAATAGTCTGGAAGTACCAATATAATGGTGCTGCTCAATAAGTTCACGCCACAACGATGAGTCCTTTTTTGTAAAAACGGGTATGAATTGAAGTTGTTCTATGTCGGATTGATTTATAAAAATCCTTTTTCCAGCTTTCCGGGGAAGTTTCTTTCTGATTCTATCTTGGTTGCTGAAAGTCTTCTGCATGCGCAGTGGCGGCAAAGAGATAACGTTGTCCATGTCCATCCGTTTTAAGATCTGACCCACTTGTGTCAGTTTTATTTTTCCGTTTGATTGATAAAAGCCGAAAAACGAACATACCTTCCTAGCAATTTCGTTGCGGCAGTAGGTTGGGTTGGATGAAATAAGATCCCTGATCTTTTGGATTTTTCTGGCTGAGAAATCATGGCCAATGTATTTAACGCTTATTTGGCCCCACAATTTGGGGTCATTTTTTTGGGGATTTTCTAAAAATGCCAATATCCGCTCGACATTAGCTTTACGTTGTGTAGGTCTCCTGCTCGGATGTTCAAAATATTTTAAACCTTCTTTTGCAAAACTTGTCTGACATTTTATTATCGATTCCGGTGGAACTCGAACTTCTATCACCATCCTTTCGACGCTTTTATTTTCCAAAGTTCCTAGAATGATTTTTGCGCGCTTTATTCGCCAGATTCCTCCAGTTCTCCTGGTAGCAATTTCTTTTAGTTTTTTAAATTGCTCTTGGGAGCTTAATAATTCACATATTTTATTGTGAATTTTTTCGCTCGAATAGTTATCTGTTTTGTTGATACCATTTTCCGGTGATAGCCAGCGTAGCACAATATTATCCTTTCTTATGATAGATACTTACCCTGTAAGGTCCGAGCTATTTAAATAGGCTTTTGTTCAATCAATCTTTGAAAACACACGCCCAAAAACTTCTGACGTGTCTTGGCAAACAGTTCGCTTAATTCCATAAGGGGGGAGTGGTTGTCTTTGTCAGATACAACCAAAAGCTCATCATGAATTATTTATCGAAACAACTCCTCACGTTCAGGTTCAAGATTATAAGCAGTACAAACCGATGCCATATCGCATTCCCCTCATCTACCCAATAGTGCTTGCCGATATCGCACAGATAGGGGATAAACATAAATTTCTTTCGGAGCCATCCCATGCCGCTTATTTTCACGGTCCATCCGACCTCGGCCTGTCGTCGTCCCCACATGGAACCAGTTGGCTGCCTTGTAACAAGTGCCTTTGAATCTTTTCTGTTCCACCAGGGTTTCAAAAAGAACCGGACGGTAACCATAGCAACTTTGCCAATCATCTGGAACCGTCTTTGCAGCTAGGGCAAGAACAGAACTGGCAAGATTCTTGACTTTAACCCAAGGAAAAATAAGAAACCGACTGTTATTAACAATCTTTTGTAAATTTCGCTTGCGTTGCTTATCGCTCCATTGAATCCATCGGTCCCTTGGAGCCATCTTCCATGCCGGACTGGAAAATTGCAAACACCCGAGAATAACAACATGTCTTTTGCCGGATTGAATAAAATATCGTAATTGCGCTCCAAAAGGTAATTGATATCCCAAGTAATGATATCGATCAATGTACTCATACCAAAGCTTTCTTTGCTCTTGGGTCTTAACTTTTGTTAATAATATGGGAGATAGTTCGTTAAGCTTTACTGAAATGGTGGCCTGAGTATCTGCCTGCTCAGTCCTTGGGACATTTGATTTTTTCACCTTTGCATGCTGCTTTCTGCACGCTGGCAGCCGGATGATGCCCTTAGCATCCAAACGCTCCAGAAATTGCAGGCATTCAACGGTCTTTAACTTTCCTGTTGGCCTTTTCCAGGAAAATAACTCACAGATGGTATTTGCAAGTTCAGCACGGCTAAGCTTTGGGAAAGTGGCTATTATTTCAACAATATCGACTAATTGATCATCGCTAACGATTTGGCCGCAAAATTTCTCATAAAAAAACTGTTGCATATGATCACCTGTTTCTTACCATCATTATACTTAAATATTATTGATTACTACAATACAGGCCTCATACTTGAGCATCGTAATGAAGATTAAGCTCATGTCTTAACTATCAGATATTATTGATGATTTCGTTCCGCAATCGCAAACCCCGATTATTCCCTTTAATATAGGAAAAATCTCAAGAGAGCAAGTCAGGTTTTGGACTGGCTATTTGCCTGGATGGCG
>JAYEFV010000235.1:0-12880 GCA_034658755.1 Thermodesulfobacteriota bacterium
CTCCGGCCCTTTCAGTTGACCAGTTTTTTATAGGGGTAATTTTTTCATAGTCATCCATTTTACCCAGTGCCTTGAGCCTATCGATAATCAATTGCCAGGCACAGTCCAACTCCTTATTAATTTCACACTTCCCCTTTGTTGCCCCGCCACAAGGGCCGTTAAGAAGGCGCTTTGCACACCGGGAGACAGGACAGATTCCTCCGGTACGCGCCAGAATGCACTCCCCGCAAGCCTGGCACCTTTCTGTCCAAACCCCTCGTTCTTCAGTAACTCCCAAAAAACAGGTGTTCACCCCCGGATATATGGGTGTTGTATGATATTTTTCAGCCATGAACTGAACACCGACACCACAGGCAAGGGAAACAACAGCGTCATATTGATCCATTACATCACGAATCTCCTCGAGGTATTCATGATCGCATTGTCGTTCCAGAGTCTTTTCATCTATACGGACCTCCCGTCCCTGGTTTAGGAAATACATCCTGAGGGCTGAAGCCATAACGCCTACCTCTTTCTTTCCCCCTGCCTCACAGACCGTGACGCACTCGTTGCAACCTAAAATGAGGATTTTTTCATGGTTTTTGATTTCCTCAATAATCTCCTCAATCGGCTTTTTATCTGCAACAATCATAATACCTCTCTTTCATTTAAATTGAAAACCATCATCGAATATGGTCAATTGTTTCAGGCAGCCTTTTTCTTTGCCAACTTTATAGGATTGGGACCCAATTTTCGAATTCTTTCGTCCATTTCAATAGCAAACTGTGCAAAACGCGGACCTTCGCCAGATGAAAGGTTATACATCTGTGCTCTTTCTCCCCCGATGCCGATGGTATCAAGGATCTTCTGAACCTGCTCCACCCTCTTTCGGGCCCTGAAGTTGCCGCTTATAAAATGGCAATCTCCTTCCAGACATCCAACCACATACACACCGTCCGCTCCTTTTTCAAAGGCACGCAGAATATGAAGGGTATCCACCTTGCCTGTACAGGGAACGAAAATGATTTTAATGTCAGATGGGTATTGCAATCGCATTGAACCTGCCAGGTCCGCAGCAGTATAACCTCAGTAACTACAGCAAAACGCAACAATTATCGGCTCGAAATCCTGATTCATAAAACCCCCTCCAGCAAAGCGTCGACTTTGCTCAGTATTTGATTGTCCTCGTACCAGTTCAGTTCAATCGCCTTTGCCGGACATTCTGCAGCGCATACTCCGCATCCGTGGCATAAAGCATCATCAATTTCACTTACGCCGTCTTCATTTATCACCGGAACTCCGTAGGGGCATGACCGGACGCATATAAGACAGGAAGCGCAAAGCTCTGCATTTACCCGGGCCGTAACAGCAGAAAGGGTCAGATGGTCTTTTGACAGGAACGTGACGGCCCTTGAAGCTGCTGCCAATGCCTGTGAGATCGATTCTGATAAGAGTTTGGGGCTGTGTGCAGTTCCGCAAACAAAGATACCTTCCGTGGCCATATCCACAGGTCTCAATTTGACGTGTGCCTCCATGAAATATCCTTCTGCATTACGGGCCAGCTTTACAATGGAGGCAAGTTCTTCGGTGTCTTCAGCTACCATCCCCGCACTCAGCGCCAAGAGGTCGGCACTGACTCTGAGGCTAAGATCAAGGATGTTATCCTTAAAAGTTACCATTAAACCCGCTTCAGATGATTCCACCACCGGCGGATTATCAGGGTCATACCTGAAAAATAAAATCCCTTTTTTTCTGGCATCAGTATAGTAATCCTCCAAAAATCCGTAAGTTCTGATATCCCGGTGAAGAATGAATATTTGGGCATCCGGCTGAAGCTCTTTAATATGAAGTGCATTCTTGATAGCGCTCTGGCAGCAAACCTTGGAGCAGTTGGGATTTTCCTTGTTTCTTGATCCAATGCACTGGATCATGACCACTCGGCTTAGATCCTGCGCCCCTTTCTCTTTTAAACGTTCGGACAGTTCGATTTGGGTCACCACTCTTTGGTCCTGGCCGTATAGAAATTCCTTGGGACGGTATTCAACGGCTCCTGTTGCCAGAATAATGATACCATGGTTAATTTTTCTTTCATACATTCCTGGTCCCACCAGAATTTCTGTCGTGAAATTTCCCTGGAATCCTGAAAAGTTGACAATCAGGGAGCGGGGCAGAACCTCGACTTGTGGATGGGAGGTTACCTTTTGAATAAGTTCTTCAAGATAAGTCCCCACATCCGCTCCTTCGATTGTAGTTGTGAGACGGTTTGCCATGCCACCCAGTTTTTCCTCTTTTTCAACTATAGTCACCGGAAATCCTTGATCTGCAAGACTCAGCGCAGCATTCATCCCGGCCACTCCACCGCCGATGATAAGCGCCCGCTGGTTAACGGGGATCTTCTTCTCATATAGTGGTTTAAGTGTAGCAACCCGGGCAACGGCCATTCTCACAAGATCCTTTGATTTTTCTGTGGCAGCCTTCGGATTATCTGAATGGACCCAGGAATTCTGGTTCCGGATATTGGCAATGTCAAACAAATATTTATTTAGTCCGCATGCCTCAAGGGTATCCATAAATATTCCTTCGTGAGTTTTGGGAGTGCAAGCGGCGACTACAACACGGTTTAGTTTGTGCTCTATGATCATCTCCTTTATCTTGTCCTGCGTATCCTGGCTGCAAGTAAAGAGATTCTGATCTGTAAATACGACGTAGGGAAGTGTGCCTGCATATTCCTGAACCGAAGTGACATCCACAATCCCGCCGATGTTGATACCGCAGTTACAGACAAAAACACCGATCCTGGGTTCCTCTTTTGTAACATCCATCTCTTCAGGGATTTCAACGAGTTCGATATCTTTTCCCCTGGCTTCTGCAACATCAGTACCTGCCAGACAGGCAGCAGCACTGGCCTCGGTAATTGATCCCGGAATATCCTTGGGTCCTTGAAATACACCGCAGGTATAAATCCCCGGACGTGATGTGGCAACCGGAGTAAAGGAACCGGTATTCACAAAATTATATTTGTTGAGTTCTATTCCCAGACGTTTGGCAAGATCAACAGATGAATCCGGTATCTTAAGACCGACCGACAGGACCACCATACTGAAAACTTCTTCTTTCATCTGACCGGCTTCATTGGCATACTCCAAAATCAGATCACCGGTTTCAGGAACTTCGGTGATGGTATGGGCCCTGGCCCTGACAAAACGAATATCCTCATTATCTCTGGCGCGCAGGAAATATTTTTCATAATCCTTGCCAAAAGTCCTCATATCCATATTAAAGATTGCGCAATCAAGATCACCATGAATATGTTCCTTGGCGATCATAGCCTCTTTTATAGCATACATGCAGCATACTGAAGAGCAATATCCATTACCGCACCGGTTGATATCCCTAGACCCGATACACTGGAGCCACGCGATGCTTTTGGGTTCTTCCCTGTCAAGGGGTCGCATGACATGGCCCAAATATGGTCCTCCGGCACACAGAATCCTCTCAAATCCTTCGCTGGTAACCACGTTGGGATATTTTCCATATCCCAGGTAATCAAGGCCTGACGGATCATATGCCTGGCTTCCGGTAGACAGAATAACAGATCCCACCTTAACAGCGGTTTCGCGCTCTTCGTCATCATATTTTATTGCCTTGGCCATACACATATTTTCGCACAGGCCGCAGCCGATACATGCATCAAAATCTATTGCATAGGCAAGCGGAACCGCCTGGGGATATTCAATATAGGTTGCCCTTCTATCATCAAGGCCTTTGTTAATCTCATTAATTGCAGCAACCGGACAATGTATGGCACATTCCCCGCACCCTGTACATTTAACCGGATCAATGTATCGGGGATGATTGACCAATAAAGCCTCAAAGTTTCCCGGTTCACCCTCAACACTCTTTACTTCGCTGCACGTAATCAGCTCAATATTTATATGCCGGCCGACCTCGACCAGTTTGGGTGAAATGATTCACATAGTGCAATCATTGGTCGGAAAGGTCTTGTCGAGCCGTGCCATCATTCCGCCGATGGTCGGCGATTTGTCAACCAGATAAACCTTGTAATCCGAATTGGCCAGATCAAGTGAGGCCTGCATGCCTGCAATACCGGCGCCCACAACCATAACCGACCCGCTTTTGTTAGTCATTTCTCCTCCCTTTATTCATTGAAGATTTTTGATTTTCGACTGCAGATTGACTCATCAAATAAAACCTTCAATCTTCATTAGTGAATCCTCATAGTGCTGCAAAAACGGGTTTCCTGTCTTCCATACCCGTAAATTCAACAATGCTTCTCTTTTCCATGTCGGCAAGAAGATATGAAACCCTCATTAGGTCAAGGCCTATCTTGCTGCTGATATCTCGGACCGATTTGCATCCTTCTTTTATTGCCTGAAAAATGACATTAATCTGGTATTCTCTTTCAAGCACCGAATCCAGCATAAATTCAAAGGACTCTTTATCCCAATTTCGGCCATAAACATCGCCATGGGTTGTAATCTTTACTTCCTTGCCTACCAGCCATCGCAGTGTTTCGCCGGCAAGTGTAATTTCGGCCGCATCCAGTTCAAAAATAAAAGAGTCGGGGTCGAATTTTCCTTGATTCTTTATAGATTCGGTTACATCTGTCACAATTTCAGCAAACCGCTGAGCCTCGGCTGATGAAACCCATGCCAGGTGAAGCCTTTCTTTGCCGATACCGGCGATATCCAGCAATTGTTGAGTTAAACGAATCTTTTTTTCGGCCTGAACATTACCCTCCAGGTAATGACAATCACCGAAATGTCACCCGGCCACCAATACGCCGTCGCATCCCTGCTTGAACGCTTTGATAATGAAAACCGGGTCAACCCGGCCCGAACACATGACGCGTATGGTTCTCATGTTGGATGGATACTGCAATCGTGATACACCGGCCAGATCCGCACCGGCATAGGCACACCAGTTGCACAGAAAAGCAACTATTTTTGGCTCAAAATTCCCCATAATTTTCACCTTCCACTTACTTTGGCTTATTATACAAATTACAATCTATTACCTAACCCGGGTAAAACTGGAAAGTCACTTCACACTCCATTTACACTGCTGCACAAACAGATGCCACGATCTGCTGATCCCTGAAATGGAGCATGTCGATGGCCTGCTGTGGACACGAAGAGGCACATAGCCCGCACCCTTTGCAGGACGCCGAAATATTCTTTGCCCGATATCCCTTTCCTTCAATTTCTTCGAGCACAATGGCGTTGAAAGGACAGATTTCCTCGCAAAGACCGCACCCTATGCATTTTTCAGCATCTACTTGAGATACCAGCGGAGAAATCTGAACGGAGCCTTTTGCAAGGATCGTAGTTGCTTTGCTTGCAGCCGCCATGGCCTGGGAAATACTTTCTTCTATGGCTTTGGGATAATGGGCCAGTCCGCACAAGAAGATTCCATCGTTTGCAAATTCCACCGGCCGCAGCTTGGCATGGGCTTCCATAAAAAAGTTTTCGGTATTGAGCGGAATTTTATAGAACTCGGAAATCGCCGCATTTTCCGCTGGTTCTATAGCAGTCGCCAGATTTACATAGTCTGCCTTTATCTTTAAATTCTTTTGCAAAATCGGATCAAATACACTCACCTCAAGCCCATCGCCCGCTTCAGTAACAATCGGCTTGTTATCCAGCGAATATCGTACAAAGACAACTCCCATCTCCCTGGCTTTTTTGTAAAGATACTCTTTTTCGCCATAAGTTCGAATGTCACGGTAGAGGATAAAGACATTTGTATCCGGGTTGTTTTCTTTTATCGAAATTGCCTGTAATATGGAAGCCGTACAGCAAATCCTGGAACAGTAAGGTCGCTTTTCGTCCCTTGATCCCACGCACTGAATAAATACAATGATTTCTGCATTCTTTAATTTTTCAGGATCATGTTCAAGCTCATGCCAGCGGGTAACCCTGGGATTTTTACCAAAAAGGTATTCATCCGTATCCACTGCCTTGCCGCCGGTTGCAACGATGACAATTCCGTGTTCGACAGTCGTCTTTGTCTCGTTTCCTATAGCCACCTGAGTTTCAAAGTTGCCCACAAATCCGGAGGCGCCAACCACCTCGGCGTTCAGCAACACATCTATATCCGAATGCTGCTCAACTTTATCTACCAGCTCGGAAAGGTATTCTTGAATATCCTGTCCGTTCCAGGTCCTGGTCAAATCCCTGGCCGCCCCTCCGAGAAGAGACGATTTTTCCACTATGGTTGCGGGAAAGCCCTGATCCGCCAGGCTGAGGGCCGCGGTCATACCGGCAACACCACCGCCGATAACAAGGGCCGACTGGTTAACATCCACTAATACATCGGGGATTTGTTCCAGCAGAGAGGCCCTGGCAACAGCCATCCGCATCAGATCTTTGGATTTTTCCGTGGCATTCACTTTGTCATCCGAGTGAACCCAGGTGCACTGGTTCCTTATGTTGGCCATGTCAAACAGATATGCATTTAGACCTGCATTACGTATTGTCTCCTGAAATAACGGCTCATGGGTTCGAGGTGTACATGCAGCCACAACAATGCGGTTTAAGCTCTGTTCCCTGATCACCTCTACCATTTTATCCTGGGTGTCCTGGCTGCAGGTAAAAAGATTTTCCTCAACATAAACCACATTTGGCAAACCCCTGGCATATTCAGCAATGGCAGGAACATCGGCAAAACCGCCAATATTAATACCGCAATTACATACAAAGACCCCTATGCGCGGCTCCTCACCGGTTACATCACTTTCGTCAGGGAATTCTTTCTCTTTGACAAGAGACCCCCGTGCCGGCGCCAGGTTGATACCGGCACCGCAGGCGGCTGCACTGGCTTCCATAACAGACTCGGGGATGTCTTTGGGTCCCTGAAAAGCGCCGCAGACAAATATACCGTCTTTTGATGTTGCAAAAGGTTGAAAATCCGTGGTTTCGCAGAAATTTCCTTCTGTCAGATCAATGCCGAGATTATTTGCAAGGTCAATCGTTTCCGGCGATATCTCCATCCCCACAGATAACACGATCATATCAAAAATTTCATTTTTCACTTCTCCGCTCTCGGTCGCATACCGGACCTCAAGGTCATCAGTTCCGCGAACCGGGTCTATGGTATGAACCCGGGACCTGATAAAGCGAACCCCATGCTTGTCTTTGGCATCGTTGTAATATTTTTCAAAATCTTTGCCCGGAGTACGCATATCCATGAAAAAAATAGCGCAATCCAGATCATAATCCGCATGCTCTTTGGCAATCACAGCCTCCTTAACGGCATACATGCAGCACACGGAAGAGCAGTATGGATTGTCACATTTGTTGAGATCTCTGGAACCGATGCATTGGAACCAGGCAATCTTTCTGGGCTCCTTTTTATCCGAAATCCGGCTAAGATGCCCCATAAAGGGGCCTGTGGCTGAAAGGATTCGTTCAAATTCCGTGGAAGTGATAACGTTGGGATGGTTGGCGTAATTGTAATTTTCAAACTTTGAAGGATCAAAAGGCTGAAAACCAGGCGCCAGGATAATGGACCCGACGTTGAGTTCGATAGTTTCGTCCTCCTGGGAGTAATCAATAGCACCAACATCACAGAACTCGCTGCATATCTTGCACCCTCCGGTTTTAAAGTGTACGCATTGGGTGCGGTCAATAACCGGCGTGTTGGGTATAGCCTGGGCATACGGAACATAAATCGGTTTGCGATTGGCGAGTCCGGCATCATATTCTGATGGAATCGGTTTAACTGCATGCTTGGTAATATCTTCGAGCTTGATATGGTCGGTGGGGCAAACAGAGACGCAGGCTCCGCAACCCATACAGACTTCTGTCTGAACATGAAAGGGGGTTTCTACTTTCATGTCAACACCACGGCCGGTCAAACTGATAGCGCTGTTGCCCATCTTTTCACAAATGCGGACGCAAAGTCCGCAAAGGATACAGGTATCGTCTTCTTTCTTAAATCGCGGCTCCTCGATATTGTATTGAGCTGCCAGCTCCTTAATAACGGAAACATCCGGACAACGGGCAAGCAATAATTCCACAATCAGTTTACGGCCCTCATGAATCTCCTCGGTATCTGTCTCTACCTCCATACCTTCCCAGATGGGATAGTTGCAGGCGGTCACAAATCTCGACCAGCTCCCCTTAGAAACCATCACAGTACACAGGCGACACATTCCGGCCGGATCGAGGGCTTTATGGTGACACAGGGTCGGAATTTCAACCCCGTATTTCTCAGCTACCTGAAGAATATATTGTCCTTCTTCTCCCTGGACTTCTTTACCATTAAGCTTAAACGTAATCATGGGTATTAACCTTTTTGTGT
Organism: Thermodesulfobacteriota bacterium; assembly: GCA_034658755.1. GTDB lineage: Bacteria > Desulfobacterota > Desulfobacteria > Desulfobacterales > UBA11574 > S5133MH16. The sequence goes on from JAYEFV010000235.1 coordinate 8,305, forward strand.
CCTTAATTATTTGATGAGGATGGCATCGAACTTACAAACATCGTAACAAATGCCGCATTTAATACACTTTTCATTGTCCAATTTGTGAGGCTCTTTCTTTTCGCCGGTGATGGCATCCTGCGGACATTTTTTAGCGCACAGGGTGCAACCATTGCAGGCTTCTTCATCAATCTCATAGTAAAACAGATTTTTGCAAACACCCGCCTTGCATTTCTTATCCTTTATATGAGCCTCGTATTCATCGCGAAAATAAAGAATCGTGGTCAGCACCGGATTTGGGGCCGAGGTCCCCAATCCGCAAAGAGAAAACTTCTGGACCATAGCGCCCAATTCTTCCAGGAGTTCGATATCGCCATCTTTGCCGTTACCTTCACAAATGTCTGTCAAAATCTCCAGCATTCGTTTGATCCCCTCACGGCAGGGATTACATTGACCGCAAGATTCCTCTTTGAGGAAATCCAGAAAATAACGGGCCACATCGACCATACATGTGTCCTGATCCATAACAATCATGCCGCCGGAACCCATCATTGAACCGACTTTGGTCAGCTCATCAAAATCAACTCCCAGATCTAAATACTTTTCCGGAATACATCCACCCGAAGGACCTCCGGTTTGAACCGCTTTAAATTTTTTCTTTCTGGGAACACCTCCTCCGATATCAAAGACAATATCCCTAAGAGAAATTCCCATAGGAACTTCCACCAGACCTGTATTTTTAATCTTGCCCACCAGACTGAAAACTTTTGTGCCCTTGCTGTGCTCCGTACCCATCTCGGTGTAACTTTTAGCTCCTTTTAGAAGAATCACCGGAACGTTCGCATAAGACTCCACATTGTTCAGATTTGAAGGACTCTGTCTGAAGCCTTTCTCCACGGTATGCACATATTTTGCCCTGGGACGGCCCACATTACCCTCCAGGGAGGCCATCAATGCCGTTGATTCACCGCAAACAAAAGCACCTGCTCCCGTGGAAATCTTGATGTTAAAACTAAAACCAGATCCTGCGATATTGTCACCGACCAAACCGTATTTCTCGGCCGCCTTGATGGCAGTTACCAAACGTTTTACGGCCAAAGGATATTCGTTGCGAACATAGATAAAGCCCTGACTCGATCCAATGGCCAGTGCCGCAATCAACATTCCTTCAAGGACAGTGTGTGGGTCGCCTTCCAGAATGCTGCGATCCATGTAAGCGCCAGGGTCACCTTCATCGGCGTTGCAGATTATATATTTGTCGCCCTCATTCCTAGCACAGGTTTCCCATTTTTTCCCGGCAGAAAAACCACCACCACCACGACCCCTTAACCCCGATTCCTTAACCATCCGGATGATTTCTTTGGGTTCAATATCATTGAGCGCCTTGATAAAAGCAAAATAACCCTTCTTGGAGATGTACTCTTCAATGCTGTCAGGATCAATATAGCCGCAATTCCGCAGGGCAATCTTAACCTGTTTGTGATAAAAAGGAATATCTTCTAAAAAAGGTATCTTTTCCAACGGCGCAATATCGGCCACGGGATTCTGGATGTCGTCTTCCAGTAATGAACGGGGATCGCGCATCTGTCCCAGAATCCACTTTTTCTTGAAATTGCCCTCGATATAATCCTCAATGGCATCCAGAATTTTGTCCTCGGTAATATTCTTGTAAAGAACTCGAGGCTTGCCGGTCCCGAGTATTTCAACCAGCGGCTCTGCTTCACAAAAACCGATACAGCCACTTTGGTGAATCTTTATACCATTGTCACCAGGAAATTCTTTAATTGCCTTCTCAAATGATGCCTGAGCACCCGCTGCAATACCGCACGAGGCCATCCCGATGTTAACCTTAATGGCCTCCGGGTAGTAGAGTTTTTTCTTAAACTCTTGGCTAATAGCTTCTAGATCTTTTATAGACTCGATTTTCATGGTTCCTGCCTCGTATCACCTTTTATTTATATTGATCTAAAATTTTATCTACTTGGTCAGAAGATATATGACCATGCACGTCTTCGTTAATTTTAACGACCGGCCCAAGGCTGCAACAACCGATACAACGCACCGTCTCGAGGGTAAATCGCTTGTCCTCCGTAGTTTCTCCACCTTTTATGCTCAAGGAATCCACAAGTCTTTCGTGCACTCTTTCACCGCCTCTTACATGGCAGGCTGTTCCGAGACAGATCGAAATAATGTTTCTGCCTCTGGGCTCAAGACTTAATGTGCTATAAAAAGTGGCAATACCATAAATCTTGCTGAAAGGAACACCGATTTTGGTAGAAAGATATGCAAGGGCCGGTCGGGGAAGGTAGTTGTATCGCCTTTGAATCGCCTGAATTATCATAATCAGGTTCTCTTTGTCATTGTTAAAATCTTCTTCGATTATGTTATCAAGTTCCATATAATCGATTTCTATTTCTATCGATTGAGTAGTTTCTACCCGAGCCACCTCACTCATATGCTTATCCCCCTAATAATAAACTAAAATATAGCATGAATTATATTATTGTTAGTTTGCGGAAATCGGTATGTTTATGACAGGGCAATTTTCTACGCAGCTCCCGCACCCCGTACAAAGATCCATATTAATACTTCGCGCTCGTTTTTTAATCTTCACCTTGAAGTTTCCGGAAGATCCCTCAACAGATTCTAGATCTGCGTATGTGATAATTTCAATGTTCAGGTGCCGGCCGACCTCGACCAGTTTGGGTGAAATAATTCACATGGAACAATCATTTGTGGGAAAAGTCTTGTCCAGCTGCGCCATGACTCCTCCGATAGAGGGACTCTTTTCAACCAGATACACATAGTATCCGGAGTCGGCCAGATCAAGGGCCGCTTGCATCCCGGCGATTCCGCCGCCAAGCACCATGACCGAACCTACCGGTTCTTTTCCGTGTTTTTCAGTGGGCATATTGTCCTTCTGGCTCTTTGTGTGCTCCATTTTTCCCATCCTCATATTTTTTCTATTATTTGCGGAAGCTTGTGCTCCCATCCAAGGGTTGCTATATTTACTCCGCTGAACCCTTCTTCCTTTAACATTGTGACCATCTCTGATGCAATCAGAGTACACTCGCGAACCTTGTCAGGAGATTTTTTGATACGGTCAATCAATAAATCAGGGATATAAACGTAATCCATATTTCGTATAATATAACGGGCCATTCCTAAGGATTTGAGCAGTAAAACCGTGGGGATGATTTTTGTCTTCTTCTGATCCACCCGTTTCATAAAAGACTGGATTGCGGGAAGGTCAAATAAAGGCGGAGAGATGAAAAATTGGGCGCCGGCCTCAATTTTTTTGTTCATTTCTTCAATCTCCAGTTCATAAGATTTTCCTTTGGTACCCGCATTCACTGTTGATCCAACCAAAAACTCGGGGGAACCTGAAAGATCTATCCCGGCCATATCTTTTCCTTCCTGAAGCCCTCTAGTAGCCCCGAGTAATTCCAGAAGGTCTATATCGTACACCGATCTTGCCTGGTAGTGGTCTCCAAAGCTTGGATCTTCTCCGGTAACCGCCATGACATTAGTGATACCGCATCCATAGGCTGCCAAAAGATCAGCCTGAAGAGCGATCCGATTTCTGTCTCTGCAGTTGACTTGTATCACTGTCTCCATCCCTTTTCCCTGCAGAATCATAGCACCTCCAAGGGAACTCATACGCATGACAGCGTTGCTCATTTCCGGTACCACAAAGGCATCTACCTCCCCCTTGACTCTCATGGCATTGGTTACCATGGTGGAGACATCCACCCCCTTTGGCGGTTCCATTTCCGCAAGGACGACAAACTCTTCTGCTTCGAATTTGCTCTTTAAATGCATATGACCCCCTCCGATTATTTCCGAAAAAGCAGTTTAAGTTTTCTTGCCAATAATAAACAAATTAAATAAAGGAAATTAGATAAGCAAAAAATGTACCATGATAGTAATTCGTAAAATTATATGTTTTTACAGATAGTTACTATATTTAACTTATATGAGTAAATTTAAGGTGTGTCAAGAATTTTTACAATGTGTATAAAAAAATGGAGAAGGCCCGAAGATAATGCGAAAAAATGCTGTGAAATCAAACAAATAAATGATAATTGTTTTACGGAAAAAAATTTTTTACTATCTAATTTCATCTGTCTATTGTGCCAATTTGGCATATGTGTTAAACAGAACGATGCTAAATTCGCAATTCTATAAATACTTGTGCCATTTTAGAGCAGTCCATTTTGGAACAGCGGCCTGAATGCAACTACCTAACCCGAATAGACCGGAAAAGTTACAAGTGAGCTAAAGTGGTTAAGTAGTTTTACAATGAAAAATTGATCTTTCAGACTTTATTTCGGTATTGGGATAACTTCTGACACCTGAAACCAAATAACTCTCAATGTTTATTAACCACAGATTACTCAGATTTTTGACTATGAAATTTTAAGAAATCTATGGTTCTATTACTCCATTATCAAAGGCATGTCAGCATCATTCCCTGTTTTGATTTCTTTACAATGTGTAAATAATCCTGACATATATTTCTTTTTGGCAAACTTTTTCAAAGACCAATTTCTTAAAAGAGCCTATATTTATAAAGACTTATTTAATGCGCTTCCTT
>JAYEFV010000236.1:0-3323 GCA_034658755.1 Thermodesulfobacteriota bacterium
GAGCGCACCTGGCAAGGGTAAAGGAGCTAAAAAATAACCTCCAAGAAAGCTTACGATAAAAACAAAACTCGCCAATTCTGTTGCTGAAAATTTCATTTTAAAACGAGATATACGCTCAGCTCCATAAACTGCGGCCACAGTGATCACCGGAACAAGACATACACTATGATAATCAAAAACGTTTCGTGGCATGGGGTTAACTGACAGCATATTTGCCATTAAATCCGCTAATCCGGGTAATAAATATTCCGGGGCTGCCAGAGGAAAACCTAAAAAAATTATTATTAGTATTAACAAATACTTTGCCCCGCCCATTTCCAGCATAGCTGTCTTAATTGCAAATATCGGTTGAAACAATGCCGTTTTAAAAATTTCTTTCAGGGAATCACCAAGCCAGCTATACCTGCTCAGGTGGCCAAGCCCTTTCCCCAGCATAAGATGTTCACCCGTGGGGGAGAATGCCGGCATAATAAATTTCAACACCAAAACAAAATAGGCTATACCAAGTAAGATCAGGCCGGCTCCTGTTTTCCATTGCTTGTTATGTATCCACCAGAGAAATCCGAATCCAACCACCATAACCCCTAAGTGCTCCTTGCATGACAGTATTACCAAACAGGAAAGTAACAATAAGCGGAAGTTTTTGCTTTCAATGCTCAACATGCTCATTGCCACAAAAGGCACAACCAAACTGGTAGGGTGAAAATCCCAGGCTGCCGCGCTCAAAAGAAAAGGATTCAGCAAATAGACAAGCGCCCAGATCAGCCCTGCTTTTTCAGACTGGTAAACACTGCTTGCCAACAAGAAAATGGGCCATGCGCCTATTGACAGAGCAAAAGCCTGTGCTGTGGTGAACCATATAACGTTAGGAAGAAGAGCATAGAGTGGAACGAACAGAAAGAGAATTGGGTGAAAGTGGAATCCTAACCAATTGATCGGTTGATTGAGTTGGCTGGTATTGAGCAAAAATCCGCCATGCAATACACCCCAAACTGCCTGGTCAAAAACTCCAAGATCATTAATGGAAGTTATAAACCCCCAGTGCCGTGATAAGCCAAGCAGGAAAATTATAGTGAAATGTATCAATATGATCATTCCTGCATATTTGCGCCATCGGTTTGCTGAGGTTTTAATTTCCTTATAACTGTTCATTCTCTTGATAAAAAATTATCAATGCCAGCATTCTACGAGTTGCCAGTACAGAAACCAGAGCAACTGCGATCCCACCTACCAAATCCAGGGTGTAGTCTTTAGACTATAGCATTTGAATTGTCCGTATACTTTCTAATCAAAATATTTTTAAAATATACTCCATAAGGAGAAATATAATTTCACCATTTACATATTAATATCATTCAACAGACGATTCACTGAAGCCAATACAAAACCTGCTAAAACAAAACCTGCTATATCATCCACAACATAATGCCAGCCAAAATAAATTGTGGAAAGTACCATTACCCAAAATGGGAAAAAACAAAGCCAGAAAATTGCTCTATTATACCTAAACAAAAAATAGAGAAGGACACAAGAAATAGCAATGTGCAAACTTGGGAAAGCCGCAACTCCGTTCCTAATTCCGGACGTCTTAGTTAATTCACAAAAATCTTGGGGTGTATGCTTCTTAACTTGCTCATAGACTGTCCATAAATCCTTTTGAAGTTTATAGTTACTTGTTTCGGACATTGGTGTTTGAATTTTTTCAAATTGCTCCGGGCAATGATAAATTGGCCCTTGTGCAGGAAATAGAAAATATAAACCAAGTCCCAGGATAATGGTTGTAGAAAAGGCTATTATCATTTTATAAAAAACCCGTTTGTCATTTACATTACAATAAATCGCGGAGAAAGCGAATATTTTGATAAGAAAATAAAATTTATACCCAAAACTTAAAAAACCAATAAAATATACTGGGATCCACTCAATAATTAGTTCCGTTGGTGAATGTTTAAAAAAAAGATTGTAGTCCATGGTGTTAAATTGTTCATCGAATAGAACAGGATTGACCACCGGAATAATCGACTTAAGCGTGCAGTAAGAAAATAGTACAATAAAAATGGGTATCCAGTCCCTTATGAACATAAGTATATTTAAAGATAAAGTTTTTATCTTTATGCTCGAGAAATATGGATTATTTCGTTTTGTTCTTTTAAGAATATAGATAATTAGAGAGCAAGCCCAAAGGAGGACCCCAACAAATGAAATCAATCCTAAATTTATCTTTTCACAGAGGCCATTAATATCACTACAGGCTAATACAAAAATAAGACATACTGTCGGACCGAGTGCCAAAATGGTCCATCCAAATTTCAAATAGGGATTCTTGATGTAGGCATAGAAAAGAAAAACGAGAAATATGGGAAATACTAAAAGGTAGTGAAAAATAATGTCAGTCAAAATATAAAATCTAAGGGAATAGCCATAAATACTAGACACAATGGTTGCAACTGCTAAAAAAGCCAGTGCCAGTGTTTCGTCCTTCCTTAACACTTTATTTTTTTTAAAATTTACAGACAATTACTTCGCTTTTTTAATATTCTTTGATTGTATTTTAATAACATATTGATATTTATCAAACTTACTCATGATAAAAAACAATTTTCAAATTGTTTCCTCTTTAAAGCTCTCAGCAAATACTCAAATTATGGATAATATAGATAAGAACTTAATTTTTGAGGGGCAAAATATATAAAAACAATAGACCTTGTGTCACAGCATCACACGCTTAACAATACACGTAGAATCAAATTTTTCGCTAAATTAATAGCCAAGGAAACATAACCTTTAATGAAAGTCAACCACCATTTTCAAATTAATCAGCGTAAATTCTATCATTTTCAGTAGGTTATGACTATGTTTATGCCGTTAATCCATGATTGGCTTTTTTCAATTATTGAAGGTTTCAACGAGACAATCTGGATCGATTTAATTAAACTTTATCAAGAAGAATAAAGAATCTGAATGATCAATGAAAACATCTTCTGGTAGTGCATCGGCTCTTGAAAGAGGTTGTTGCCGGTGACACCACAAATCAAAGTGTCTGAGGAATGCTTCTCAGGACCCTCGAATCCTCTATAACAATTTTATGGCCCCAAAATCTCCAATGCCATATTGAAACTTCCCTACCGGTTTTTTGGTATCAACTATCCTGGTTTTTCCATGAGCAACAAATCTAATCAGAATATGATGGAAAAAGATTGAACATTTTCCTTGGAGGAGTCGGAGGATTGTTTACGGCTGGAAAATATTTTAACTGAAGTTTTTGGCCCGCACCATTAATAACAACCACATGATTTCCGGCGGTCAAAAACTCAACAGGTCCG
>JAYEFV010000237.1:0-3322 GCA_034658755.1 Thermodesulfobacteriota bacterium
TGAGTAATTTATAGCTGCGCACCGTCTCGTCTGCATCCATTCTCTCTTTGGACAGGCTGGTTCGTACGATGCAGATTCCATCGAGTGCAACCTCTTTTTTTCCGCTCAACCGCCCTCGCTGAACCATGCCCGTGACTTTATTCAGTTCCTTGACGGTGGCCTGAAGCAGACTTTCTCGCTTGATGGCTCGTCTGTGAGCAAGTTCTGCGTTTCGGCAAGCGATCAGACGTTCGCCCGGAAAGTCCGGATGCTTTAGTTCAAAGAGATTACGCTCATCAAAAAGTCCCATTTGGATAGCACCGCTGGTGGCCAACTTCTTGATTGCTTCAGGACGAAGCGCACCAATCCAGTCAACGCCATCGATATCATACAATGCATCGACTTGCTTCTGGGTCAACATCCCGCGATCGCCAACCATCACAAACTGCTCAATACCGAACGTATCACGCATTTTTTCGACCTGTGGCATAAGCGTCTTCGGGTCGCCCGTGTTGCCTTCAAAGACCGACACCGCTACCGGGATGCCCTTTCGATTCGTGAGTAGTCCATAGTTGACCTGAAGCTTACCCTTCTTCCCGTCGCGGTTGTGTCCCAGAGCAGCAAGCGGGCATGTCTGGCCTTCAAAATAGCTCGACGTCAGGTCGTACAGTGCAAGACCATTGTTCTTAAGGTGGCAACCCGCCAACTTGTTTTCAATACGGCTTTGACGCTCCAACAGCCAGTCCATCGCATCGTAAAGATCGTCTTCATCAGCATCACTGACGTCCAACATTTCAGGCAGTGTCGTATCCGCCCACCAAAGCGTGGTTGCCAACTTTGATTTTGCCTCAAGGATGCGTGCTGCAACCATGGCCACAACCAAATCCCGCTGGCGTGAACGCCTCGAACAGATAAGCCTTGAGAAATTCAATCGTCTCATGGCTGTCATTACGGCCTCGACATGACCATGTGCGGGAGATCCGTTCTCGATGATTTCAAAGGAATCGGTGGAAACAAGGTTTTCGCCTTTGAGGGAACGGCGCAGGATGTCAATGGACTGTGGCGGCAATTTGGAAAGGTTTGCCAATGTGCGACTTTTGACCTTTCCCTTCTCGCGATAACTTTCGCGAAGCAAAATAGCTGGCGGCGAGTTGCGGTTTGGTATTGAGGTAATGTACATGATTACTATATTTAGCGTACTATGACCTATATGTCAAGCTATTATTTACATTAAACCGCTATATTACATGACTACGTTTTCACATCTTAAATTACTCATTATGCTCTATAATAGCTGTATTATCCGCATGTTATGACATGTTGGGAGCTTAAAGGCTTTCCGGCGAAACTGGGCACGGTTGATACAGAAGATTTGCCCCATTGAATTTCCCTAAAGGGAGCCCTATTCAACAGGGCAGGCGAAGTTAATCCTCTATTTTCAGCCGATTTGGAGCCAAATGCCGTCTTGACAATAAAATCTTAATTTGATATTCAAATCTTGATTGTCTGAAACCGGTTGGGACTTGTTGCCGCATCAGTGGCGGCACAATATGTTGTTACTTATCCCCAGCCGTCACACAACATTGACGGCTTCGTAAAAAGTCCAACTTCTGCGCGCTGCATCCTTCGTCATTGCAGCGTACTATAAGTACGCCTCACTCCTCAGGATTTGTGCGCCTTGAATTTGGAGCTTTTTACTTTGCCGTCGAATTTCGACTTTTTACGAGATTGTCAACATTAACAACCATGGTTTTTTTGCTTTAAAAAGGGAATTCTTATTTATCCTTTAATATGCGTGAACGGTTACCAAAAAAGACGCTTGACTTCCTCTGTGCTCAATATTTGGGGAAGTTGCTTTTTTTGCTTTCTGGGTGGGATAGCCAGACACATTGAATGCTTACCAAGAGTTTTGACGTAGAAAAACCGCAGCCCTGAAACAGTAACGTTGCAGGATTTCCCCCAGAGCTTACGGTCGTCCATGAGGTACGGAAGGTAAGCATGTCAGGGTACTGGTTAAGGAATTTTGCTATGGACAAATCAAGAGACAAAAGATTTCGCCTCAGTTTATCCACGAGCATATTGATTGGGGTTGTTCTAGGGGTGGTGTTTGGCATTTTTTTCGGCGAGTACTGCGCGTCTCTGCAGGTCTTCGGCGATGCTTTTATTAAACTGCTTCAGATGACAATTCTACCTTATATCATCGTGTCACTTATCCTGGGCATCGGCGGCCTGACCTATGACCAGGCCAAGTTGCTCGCCGTCAAGGCCGGAGCGCTGCTCCTCTTGTTCTGGGCGATCTCTTTCGCTATTGTACTGCTGATACCCCTGTCCTTTCCCGAATTGAAGTCTGCCGCGTTTTTCAGTACCTCCCTGGTGGAACCTCCAAAAAGGGTCGATTTTCTTAATCTTTATATTCCCTCGAATCCTTTTAGCTCACTGGCGAACAACGTTGTGCCTGCGGTGGTGCTATTTAGCATTCTGTTAGGGGTGGCACTCATCGGCATCAAGGAGAAAGACGCGCTTCTTCAAGGCCTATCCGCTGCGGCGGCAGCGCTCATCAAGATGACAAATCTCGTCGTGAAGCTCACGCCTTTTGGGGTATTCGCCATCTCAGCCGCAGCTGCCGGCACCATGTCCATCGAAGAGTTCGGAAGGCTACAGGTTTATCTGGTGAGCTTTAACGTAGCAGCACTTTTTCTGACATTCTGGATTTTACCGAAACTGCTCACGCCCATGACGCCTTTCAAATATAAAGACATTGTCGGCTTATCAAGAGACGCCCTCGCCACGGCATTTGCCACCGGCAACCTGTTTGTGGTTCTTGCCGTTTTGACAGAAAACTGCAAAACGCTGTTCAGGCAATATGGTCTGACCCGGGAGAAGACTGAGTCCTATGTGGATGTGATAGTCCCGATTTCCTTCAACTTCCCGACCACTGGAAAGCTGCTCATACTGTCGTTCATATTGTTTGCAGGTTGGTTTTCCGGCCACTCATTGTCCCTTGCCCAGTATCCGACGTTTGTGTTTTCCGGACTGCTCAGTTTCTTCGGCGGGGTTGATGTTGCCATGCCGTTTATGCTGGATTTGATGCAGATGCCTTCGGATTTGTATCAGCTTTACTTGGTCACGGGAATTCTAAACGGGCGCTTTGCCACCTTGCTGGCGGCCATGAATCTGATTGTATTTACGATCCTGGGGACCTGCCTCCTCACCGGTACTTTTTCGCTCAACAAGAAAAAATTACTGAACTACCTGGTCGTAACGCTGCTTCTGACCGGCGCTGTCATTGGCGGCACCCGCGTGTATTTTAGTCATTTTGTGAAGAATATCTACACTAAAGACA
>JAYEFV010000238.1:0-3320 GCA_034658755.1 Thermodesulfobacteriota bacterium
GGTCGTTAATACGTTCGCCACAAACGCACACCCATCCGATTTGTCTGGCCGGGTTGCCTGTCACCAGAGCGTAATCCCGAACATTTTTTGTTACAACAGCACCCGCTCCGATGAAGGAGTATCTTCCCAGTGTTACTCCGCATACGATGGTAGCATTGGCTCCAATGGTAGCACCTTTTTTTACGAGTGTTTGGCGAACCTGATCCATTTTGCGGATTTCGGCACGAGGATTATAAATATTGGTAAAGACCATGGATGGACCGCAGAAAACGCCATCTTCAAGAGCCACACCTTTATAGACAGAAACATTGTTCTGTATCTTGCATTTTTTGCCAATAGATACATCCGGGCCTATGACTACATTCTGGCCGATGTTGCAATTTTTGCCGATCCTGGATCTGGAAAGGATGTGGGAGAAGTGCCATATCTTTGTTCCACTGCCTATCGTAGATCCTTGGTCTATTTCAGCAGTGGGGTGGATGAAAATGTTAGAATTGCGGGGTAAGGGATCAGGGATTATACGGTTGGCACCGGTCAACAAACTTTCGGAGGCCTTTTCGAGGATTTCGAGCACTTCCACTCCGTTCTGTGCGTCCGCTATCCGGATGGGTTCACCGTCTAAATGTTCTACAAAGTATTTTAATTCCTCTGTAAGGGGCATAGCTCTTAAATAGGGGATGTTTTCCGTGGGCCCATCACGTTTGATGGGTTCTCCCTGTACCCAATCTATCCCCTTTTCATAGAAAAGTATGTTTTTATCATCGGAGGAATCCTCATAGGAAAACATTCCCTTTGAACCTATTACCACCATTCGATGTTCCTTAAATGGATGCAGCCAACTTACAAATATGTGTCCTACTATATTGTTAGGATAAGTGAGCACTGTCATTGAAGAATCATGGTTGTGCGGCTGCAGGAAAACCCCTCCACGTGATATTACCTCAATAGGAAAGCTTCCGATAATAAATTGAAAAACCGAGATATCATGGGGCGCAAAACTCCAGAGGATATTTTCTTCGGTTCTTACCGTCCCTAGGTTCAGCCGGTTGCTGTATATATATTCAAGTTTGCCGATCTTTCCCTTTTCAATCAGTTCCTTTATCTTCCGGATCGCGGGATGAAAAAGTAGAAGGTGGCCGACCATAAGGTTTACAACGTTTTCTTCGGCAAGTTCTTTGAGACGCCTTGCTTCTGATGCTTTGAGCGTCAGGGGTTTTTCAACGAGTAGGTGTTTTTTGTGGCTTATAATAAATTCCGCTATTTCAAAATGGGTTTCGGCAGGGGTTGCCACGGTGAACCCGTCAAAGTCCTCTCTTATAGCATATCTGATGCTCGCAAAAGTCTTTACATCAGGATACTTATTCTGAAATTCAGCGCGAACATCAGCGCTGGTTTCTACGATACCTGCCAGGCAGCCGAGTTCATGCAAGGTTTTGATATGGTTTTTACCCCAACGACCGGCGCCGACGACACATATAGATCGCGATATACCAGACACATGGGATAAAGAGTTGGATTTTTTCATTTCGCACCCCTTTATATGGGATTAAGATTTAGGGATTAATTTGGGATCAATTTAGGATTAACTAATGCATGCTCCTAATCCCTTATTCCTTTTATACCTACCCCTATTTTGTTAATAACATAATTTTGCATTTCCTTTGTCAACTCAGGATAAATGGGCAATGCCATGGTGTGTCTTGCGGCGTATTCACTGTTTGGGAAATCGCCCGATTTATAGCCAAGGTATCTGAAGCACTCTTGTTCGTGAAATGTCACAGGGTAGTATATTTCGGTGCCGATTTTATTTTCTGTAAGAAATTTCTTCAGCTCATCTCTTTTCTCCATAATGGAAATAACGTATTGGTTGTAGATGTGACATTCTCTTTTGTAGGCGACAACGGGCTTTTTGATGCTCTTAACCTTTAGATTTTCGTCGTAGTAAGTGGCATTATCCTGTCTCATGGAATGCCACTTGTCGAGATGAGGCAATTTTACAAAAAGAACCGCTGCCTGAATCGGATCAAGCCGGAAATTGCCCCCGATCAGCGCGTGGTGGTATTTTGGATTGGCGCCATGGTTTCTGAGTTTCTTCAGTTTTTCATCCATATTCGCATCGTTCGTAACAACCATTCCACCATCGCCCATGCCTCCGAGATTTTTGCTGGGGAAAAATGAAAAGCACCCGATAGTTCCAATAGTGCCGGCTTTTTTCACTCCGTTTTTTGAGGGGTACCTTGCGCCGATAGCCTGTGCCGCGTCTTCAATCACAGGTATGCCAAATCGTTCGGCAATTTCAATAATGGGATCCATATCTGCACACTGACCATAGAGATGAACGGGGATTATTGCCTTTACCCTGTCCCTCTGTGTCGCTTCCGATTCAAGCCATCGTTCGAGGGAATCGGGACTCATGTTGTACGTATCGGGATCTATGTCCACGAATATGGGCGTCGCGTTCAATCTCGCTATAACACCGGCGGTGGCAAAAAATGAAAAAGGTGTTATAATTACGATGTCATCGGGACCAACATCCAGGGCCATGAGCGAAATCAGCAGTGCGTCTGTTCCGGAAGAAACTCCTATTGCGTATTTAGCATCAACATACTCCGCAATTTGTTCTTCCAGTTCTGATACTTTGGGACCCATGATATACTGTGTTGAATCAATGACATCATTGACTGCATCTTTCACATCTTTTCCTATTGTTTTCAACTGTGCCTTTAAATCAAGTAATGGGACTTTCATGTTTACTCCTGATCTGGTTTATTTGTTTTAGGGCCTTGGAAAATAATAACTCTCCTCAATGCTTCGAATAATATACCTGCTGCCTTGTCTGGGTCTTTTGTCTTTAATACTATTTCGGTCATCCTTGCCTCCTTTTGTGACGGTTGCTTTTGGTCATACATTTCTACTTTTCAGCGTTTTACGGGACCAAGTTTTGAGATATAAATTCAGAAACAGCGGGGCTATTTGGACTTTTTAAATTTTCCAAGATACTCCAAAAAGAAGGCTAAAAACAACATTAGAAATAACCCTGCTACTAATGCTAATATAATATTAAGCTTTATCTTTGGTTTTATGGGATGTGCTGTTGCAGTGGGAGGTTGAAGTATTTTAATATTCTGAACAGAACCTTTACTAAACTCTAAGATTCTTATATTTTTAGATATTGCTTGTTTTCGATATCTTCGTTGTTTATCTTTTATATCTTCTTCTTCAATTCTATATAAATATTCTTTAATATCGTTCTTGTATTGATTGGCAAGTGATAAGTTTTGCTGAATCGTGTTATTGTAAAGCACCGCCGACAGGCTTTT